>CAYTQL010000022.1:0-16344 GCA_964439555.1 uncultured Planctomycetaceae bacterium
GGCGGGTTGTCCGGGAACGTCTCGGCCGGGCAGGCCAAGCCCGGCGGGCCGATCCGATCCAACGGCAAGCTCAACGTCACCGCCTTCCGCTACGACGGCAAGCCGCTCTGGAAGCTCACCGGCGGGCCGAAACGCGTCGAGAAGCTCACCCTCTCCTGGGAGCAGCTTCGCTACTGGCCGGGGGAAACGAAGCTCGCGGTCATCGGCGCTACCGCTTCCGACGGGGCCTATACGCTCCACACCGACGGGCTGGAACTGGGGCCCAAGGGCCGCGGCGACGGGCAGGTGCTGCTGACGATTCGCAACGGCGTGCGCGCCTACGGGCTGACCTTCGATGAGCAGGTTCGGCTGCCCTTCGCCCTCGACGGGCGGAAGGTGAGCCTCCCGACCGATCCGATCGCCGCCAACGGCGGGAAGATTACGCTCGGCGGGCACGTGGACCTCGGCGGCGACGCGCCGCGGCTGGTCGTCCCCGGCGCGGTGACGCTCGACGGGGTGGGCATCGACCCGGCGTTCGCCGAGGAGACGCTCTCGTGGCTGAACCCGGTGTTCCTCTCCGGTGTCGACGGGAAGCTCACCGCCCGGTTGACCGATCTCGACCTGCCCCTGGGCAAGCAGATTCTCGAGGGCGGCAAGGGCAAAGGCGCCGCGAGCTTCCGGGACCTCCGCGTCCGGCCGTCGGGGATGATCGCTGCCCTGGTCTCCCTCGGCGGACTCCAGCCGTCGAAGAACTACGTCGCCCGCAGCAGCGACGTGGACTTCCACATCGACGACGGACGCCTCCACTACGACAACTTCCGGCTTTCGCTGGCGAAGGAGCTGGACCTGCTGTTCAAGGGCTCGGTCCCCTTCGACAACAAGCTGGACCTGACCGTTTCGTTCCCGGTCTCCGCGGCGCTGCTCAGCCGCCTCGGCGTGGGCGCCGAAGCCAACGCCTACGCCCGCGTGCTGAAGGGGGTGCGGGTCCCGATCCCCATCGGCGGAACGCGTAAGAAGCCCGTGTTGGCGCTGAACAAAATCGACACCACCGCCCTCGTCCAGCAGGCCGTGGCGAATCTCTTCGAGCAGCAAGGCCGGGCCGCTTTCGGCGACCTGCTCGGGGAACTCCCCCTGCCCGAACAGGGCGACGCCGAGGACGACGGCGGCGGGGGAATCTCCCTGCCGACCCCGCGCCCCGATCAACTCCCCGGACCTGCGAGCCGCCCGGATTCCCCGAAGGAATCCCCGCCGCAGGACGAGACGGAGATGATCATCCGCACCGTCTTCGACGTGCTGGAGGGGCTGGACCGCACGAAGGCAGACTAAGCCGCGCCGCGGGGCGGAAGTCGGGCTACTCGACCAGGTGCCCCTCGCCGGTGACGATCCACTTGTAGGTGGTCAGGTCTTCGGCGCCCATGGGTCCGCGGGCGTGGAGCTTGTCGGTGCTGATTCCGATCTCCGCGCCGAGCCCGTAGCGTCCGCCGTCGGCCCAGCGGGTGGAGGCGTTGACGATCACGCTGGCCGAGTCCACGGCGCCGGCGAAATGCCCCGAGGCGGCGAGAGACCCGGTCACGATCGCGTCGGTATGGTGCGAACTGTAGGCGTTGATGTGGGCGATCGCCACGTCGATGTCGTCCACCACGCGGACCGAGAGCACCCAATCGAGGTACTCGGTGGTCCAGTCTTCCTCGCTCGCGGCGGGCATCTCCGGGCAGATCTCCCGCGTCCGCTCGCAGCCGCGGAGCTCGACCCCCTCGCCGCGGAGCACGCCGCAGATGCGGGGGACGAAGGCGTCGGCGATCCTCGCGTCGATCAGCAGCGTCTCCATCGCGTTGCAGACGCCGGGGTACTGGCACTTGGCGTTGACCGCGATCCGCTCGGCCATGTCGAGGTCCGCCTCGGCGTGGACGTAGACGTGGCAGATTCCGTCGTAGTGCTTGATGACGGGGATGGTGGCGGCCTCGGTGACGGCGCGGATGAGCCCCTCGCCGCCGCGGGGGATGATCACGTCGATCAGCCCGGTCGCGGTCGCCATCGCGGGGACCAGGGCGCGGTCGGGGTTGTCCAGGACGGTCACCGCCTCGGACGGCAGCCCGGCCGCCGAAAGCCCCTCCTGGAGGGCCTCGGCGATTGCGAGATTGGAGTGGATCGCCTCCTTGCCGCCGCGGAGGATGCAGGCGTTGCCGCTCTTGAGGCACAGCCCCGCCGCGTCGGAGGTGACGTTCGGGCGGGACTCGAAGATGATCCCCACCACGCCGATAGGCACGCGGCGTTTCTCCACGCGCAGCCCGTTGGGCCGGTTGGCCGCGGAAATCGTCTTGCCGACCGGATCGACCTGGGCGGCCATCTCCTCCAAGGCGCCGGCCATGCCCTCGATACGCTTGTCGTTGAGCACGAGGCGCTTGCGCATCGCCTCGGTGAGGTCGAACTCCTCGGCGCGGGCGAGGTCTTTGGCGTTGGCTTCCTGGAGGGCGTCCTTTCTGCGGCGGATCGCCTCGGCGCAGGCCAGCAGGGCGGCGTCGCGGTCGGCGCCGGGGGAGACGGCGAGGGTCATCGCCGCGGCCCGGGCGCGGTTGCCGATTTCCTCGATGACGGTCTTGGGGTTCATCGCGTTGCTCCTTGCTCGAGCGGGACAGCTTACGCCATCCGCCGGACGGCGACAACGCTGGTTCAGGTTCCGGCGGTGGTCAACTCGCGGTCGCGGTACATCTGCTGGAAGAGGATCCAGGGGTCGAGGAGGATCTCCTCGCCGCCCTCGGCGGCGTCGGGTTCGCGGACGGCGAACTTGAAGTGGCTGTGCTCGTGGGCGCCGATGAGCACCCCCGCCCCGTCGGCGACGTGCGCCCCGGCGGGGATCGCCTCGCCCTCGGGGATGCGCAGGCGGATGACGTGGTGGACCTGGAGCCGCCACACCGACCCGTCGGGCCAGCGGCGGACGCCCCGCCAGCGGTTGTTGGTGTCGCCCCATTCGAGCCTGGCGAAGAACCCGTGCTCGTCGAAGCCGATCGGCGCCCAGATCGGCGTGCCCGCCGGGTGGTTGATGTCCAGCCCGCCGTGAGCGGCCGCGCCGTAGTAGGCGCCCAGCCAGACGTCCTCGCCCATGTAGCAATCCTCGATCCGCAGCCCGCCCGGCGGGAGAGGGCACCAGGGGTGCAACAGCACCGGGGCGATGCGCTTCGTCGCGTCCTGGATGGCGAAGCGGGCCCGCTTGCGGGGGCGGCAGGCGCCGTGGTCCTCGGAGAGGAAGGCGAAGATGTCGTCGCACGCGTCGAACCAGATGCGCAGGCCCATCAGTTCCCGCGGCCGGTAGAAGCTCCGCTGTGTGGCGACCTCCCGCCCGAGGGACACCGGCGTCCCGTCGATCTCGAGCGTGCAGCGGAAGCGGTAGTTGGTCACCGCGCCGCGCTGCTCGACGCGGGGCGCCTCGCAGGTGGTGTGGAAGACGACCGCCTCGGTGTGCCTGAGTACGATCGAGCGGGTCCGCCCGTCGGCGAGGGTGAACCGCAGTTCGTCGCCGCAGTCCATCTCGACGGCGGTGAGGGTTTCGCGGGCGGTCTTCTCGATAATCACGCGGGCCTCCGGTGCGCCGGCGTCGGGCCCCGTCGTTACGACGGACTCGCCGCGGTGCGTTTTTCCAGCTTGAAGCTTACCGACGGCGGCTCGCCGACGAGGCGGATCTCCAGCGCGCGGGGCAGGCGGACGTCCACCCGGCGGGTCAGCCAACTGGCGACCGGGCGGGTGTCGTCCGGGCCGAGCTGGACATAGGCGTCGACCTTCTCCGCCGAGAGTTGCTCCAGCGCCTCGCGGGCGCCTTGGCAGGTCAGCTCCGGACGCCATTCGAGGTTGTCCTTGCGCACGAGCCGGTACTGCTTCCAGAAGTCCTCTTCGGCCCAGTTGGCGGGCGTGAGCACGCGGACGGCGACCTTGAGCGGCTTGGTGTGAATCTGGCGGGCGACCCGGAAGGTGACCTTGACCGTCGGCTGGGACGGCGTGACCGGGACGCCGGCGATTTCGGGCACCACGGCCGGGAGGCGGACGACCTCCTCGCCGACCGGCGCGGTGCGCAGGTCCACCGGGGCGGTCCGCAGACGCCGGGCCTCGGCGGCGGGAACGCGGAGGATCAGCTCCTTCCAGTCCGACTCCGCCACGCGGACGGTCATCGTCCGCGGCTCGACGGCGGGGGGCTGATCGGCCGGGAGGGTCCCACCGGTGAACTCCACCTCCACGGGGATGTCCGGGACCTCGATGATCCGGTCCAGCTCGATCGGGACCATGCTGGGTGCGGCCGAGAGAACCGTGAGCCCCAGCTCCGCGATCCGCGGGTCCTGGGCGAGAATGTCGGTCACCGGGACGGTGTGCCGCCCGGGCCCGTAGTGCTCGGCGACGTCATAGCGGAGAATCGACCCGTTCTCGTTGAGGTCCCGCCGGAATCGCTCCAGCGCCGCCCGCGAGCCGCGGACCTCGAAGGAGGTCACCTCCACGAGGCGCTCGGACTGGAGCACGATGTCCCGCTTGCCCCGGGTGGTCAGGCGGATGGCGGCGGACATCTCCACCGTTTCGGTGAACTCCATGTCCGCGTACATCCAGACCAGCACCGTCACGAGGACCACCCAGAAGGCCATGCGGCCCTTCTCGGACCACCAGCGGCGGCTGAAGCGTTCCGGGCTCGGTCTGTACGGGGCCGGGGGGCTCATCCGGTCTTCGTCTCCGCCTTGGCAGGGCCTTTCTTACGCTGGAGGACCGGGCGCGGCTCGAGGAAGCCCAGGAGCATCTCCCGGAGCCCTTCGGGTTGCAAGCCGAGGTAGAGCTGCCCCTCGACGGCGACGGAAATCCGCCCGGTTTCCTCGCTGACGACCAGGACGACCGCGTCGGTCTCCTGCGCCAGGCCCAGCGCCGCACGGTGGCGGGAGCCCAGGGACGGGTCGACCTCCTCGCTCTCGGCGAGGGGGAACTGGCACCCGGCCGCGGCGAGCCGTCCGTTGCGGACGACCACGCCCATGTCGTGCAGGGCGCTGCCCGGGTAGAAGATGGTGTTCAGCAGGGAGGCGGTGACCTTGGCGTCCAACCGGCTTCCGGTGTCGATCAGGGCGCCGAGGCCCACGGAGCGCTCGATCGCCACCACCGCCCCGATCTTGTTGCGGGCGAGATATTCGGCGCTGCCGGCCAGGGCGTCGACGAGTTCCTCGATCTCCCCGCTGCGCCCGCGGAGGAACCTTGCCTGTCCGATCTGGATCAGCGCGCGCCGCAGCTCAGGCTGGAAGGCGACCGCCACCGCGATGGCGACGAACAGGAGGAACCGTCCGTAGAGGAATTCGATCCGCTTCCAGCCCAGTTCCTTGGGCAGCAGGCGGATGATGACGTAGACCATCACCATCAGCACGGCCACGCCCTTGACCAGCCTCGCCCCCCGGGTGCCGCGCAGAAAGCGCATGACCCACCAGACGACCAGCCCGATCAGCAGCAGCTCGACGCCGACCACCACCGGGTCGTAGGTCGTTACACGGCTCAGGTACCTCGAGATGGCGCGAAGCAGTTCCACTGGGAGGTTTCACCTGTCGCCAATGCGCACGGTGCGCAGGGTCGCTGAACGCCGCATGACCGCAGGACACGGAGGACTCAACCTCCTCCGGTCGCGCCGGCGCTGGTTCGTCTCCCGCGAGGCCCCGGAGGTCGGGACAGACAACCGTCATTTCAGCCGCGGAAGAACACGGACGTAAGGCGTTGCCGGACAGGAAGCTCTGTGACCTCTATGTCTCTGCGGTGAACCACACAAGCTATCCTATCGGACCCATCGACCAACCGACAGGAAAGTCTGCACCCCGGAGGGGAATATGTGTCGCCCGGACGGAAGGACCGGGCAATTCCCCGCCGCGACGAGCGCCCGCGGACGGGGCGGCGCTTGCGGTCGCGCCGGGAGGGGGGCACAATGCCCGCGCCGTTTCGAACCGCCAAAGGAGTATGCCCCATGCCCCCCGAACTCCGCTTCCGCCAGGTCCACCTGGATTTCCACACGTCCGAGCACATCCCCGGGATCGGGGCGGACTTCGACCCGGACCGCTTCGCCGAGCGGCTGACCCGGGCGCGGGTCAACTCGGTCACCTGCTTCGCCCGCGGGCATCACGGGTGGATGTACTACCCCACCCGGCGGTTCCCGGAGCGCATCCACCCGCACCTCGAGCGGGCGAACCTCCTCGGCGAGCAGATCGCCGCCTGCCACGCCCGCGACATCCGCGTGCCGATCTACATCACGGTCCAGTGGGACCACGACTCGGCCGAGCGGAACCCGGAGTGGCTGGCGCTGGACGAACACGGCGCCCCCTGCGGCGACCACCCGTACAACGCCTTCGCCCCGGGTTTCTACCGCTTCCTGTGCGTCAACACGGCCTACGCGGAGTTCCTCAAGGAGAACGTCAGCGACGTTTGCGAGGTCCTCGGGCCCGAGGCGGTGGACGGGTTCTTCTTCGACATCGTCAAGCCCGTTCCCTGCGCCTGCCGCGCCTGCCGCGAGGAGATGCTCGCCGAGGGGCTGGACCCGACCGACGCCGCCGTGCGGGAGCAGTTCGGGCGGCGGATGATCGGACGGTTCATGCGGGAGATGAGCGACCACGTCCGCGCGCGGGTCCCGGAGGCGACGATCTTCTACAACTCCTCGCACATCACGCCGCTGCACCGTCGCTGGCTGGACGCCTTTACGCACCTGGAGCTCGAGTCGCTGCCCTCCGGCGGGTGGGGGTATACCCACTTCCCGCTGACCCAGCGCTACGCCCGCGGGCTCGGCGTGGAGACGATGGGCATGACCGGCAAGTTCCACACCTCCTGGGGCGATTTCCAGTCCTTCAAGAACCCCGCCGCCCTCCAGTTCGAGTGCTTCCAGATGCTCTCGCTCGGCGCCGGCTGCTCGATCGGCGACCAGCTCCACCCCCGCGGGGAGCTGTGCGAGGCGACCTATGAACTGATCGGCGAGGTCTACCGAGAGGTGGAGGCGGCCGAGCCCTGGTCGCGCGACGCCGAGCCGGTCAGCGACGTCGGCGTGCTCTATCCCGCCCAGGCCCAGACGCGCTACGCCGGCGGCTCGCTGACGCTTCCCGACGCCCTGATCGGCGCGGTGCGGATGCTCCAGGAGACCCACCGGCAGTTCGACATCATCGACGCCGAAGCGGACCTCGAAGGCTACCGGGCGGTGATCCTCCCGGATGCGGTCCGCGTGGACGAGGCGCTGCGGGCGACGCTGGAGGCGTACCTCGACGCCGGCGGGCGGCTGGTGGCGTCGCACCGCAGCGGGCTCGACCCCGACGGCGGGCAGTTCGCCCTGCGGGCGCTGGGGGTCAAGCGCGTCGGCGAGGCGCCCTACAGCCCGGACTTCCTCGCCCCGACCGACCCGGACCTGGCTCACGGGCTCCGCGACGCGCCGCACGTAATGTACCTCCGGGCAATGCAGGTCACCCCGGCGATGGACGCCCGCGTCCTGGCCAATACCCACGTGCCGTACTTCAACCGCACGTGGCGGCACTTCTGCTCGCATAAGCACACCCCCTCCTCCGGCGACGTGGGCTACCCCGCCGTAGTGCAGCGCGGGCGGTGCATCTACTTCGCCCACCCGATCTTCGCCCAGTACGCCGCCAACGCCCCGCGGTGGGTCAAGACGCTCCTGGAGAACGCCCTGGACCGCCTCATACCCGACCCGGCGGTGCGGACCGACGGGCCGAGCTCGATGCTGGCGACGCTCAACGTCCAGCCCGCCCACCGGCGGCGCGTCCTGCACCTGCTCCACTACATCCCCGAGCGCCGCGGGCAGGCGTTCGACGTCATCGAGGACGTCCTCCCGCTCCACGACGTGGCGATCTCCCTCCGCGCCGACGGCGAGGTCTCGTCGGTGCGGACCGTCCCGGACGGGGGGAAACTGCCCTTCGAGGTCGCCGACGGACGGATCGGGTTCACGCTGCCCCTCCTCACCGGGCGCCAGATGATCGAAATCGCCTGAGGGGTTCGTCGGTCCGGAATCGCTCGGCGTCGATGACCCCGGTTACGAGAGCATCTTCCACGCGGCCGCGAGCATCAGGGCGATGAAGACCGCCCGGACGATGCGGAGGTCCAGCCGATGGGTCAAATGCCCGCCGAGAGCCGCCCCGAGGATCGCGGTCGGGGCGAGCACGCCGGCGAGCACCAGGCTGCGGGCGACGGTTCCGTCGTCGCCGAGGGCGGCGTTCTTGAGGATCGCGCCCAGCCAGGCGATCGAAAGGATCGTGGCGCTGGAGGTGGCGATGGCGTTGCGGAGCCCCAGGCGCAGGCCCACCTGGAGGGCGGGCACCGCCAGCGATCCGCCGCCGATGCCCAGCAGCCCCGCCACGACGCCCATCGGGGCGCCGACGGCGAGCTTTTTCCACGTGGCGATCCGTCCGGCCGCTTCGCGCGAGAGCCCCTCGGTCTTCCGCCGCCCGAGCAGCTTCCGGAGGTTGTCGCCCGCCACGTAGAGCAGGAAGAGCCCGAAGACCATGCGGAGGTAGCGCTCGTTCCCGCCGGTGAACAGCCCGGTCCGGCTGAGCAGGACGCCGGCGATGATTCCCGCCAGCGCCGCCGGGCCCACGCCGCGCCACACGCGCCAGTAGACCGCTCCCGCGCGGTGATGCCGCCACACCGCCGGGACCATCAGCACGAAGTTGATGATCATCGCGGCCGCCTGGTACTGGTGGATGTTCGTCCCCCGCCCGGCGAAGATCAGCGTCATCGCGGGGATCATCACCACCGACCCGCCGATGCCCAGCAGCCCGCCGAGGATGCCCGCGACCAGTCCGGTCACCGTCAGCCACACGTATTCCATCGCCGCATCAGAGCGGTCGCTCCGGTGACTGTCAACGGCGACACGATCGCGCCCCGGGCGTGGGGTCGTCCACGGCGCGGCAGAGCGTCGCGAGGAGGGAGGGGAAACAGCGGAGAGACGCCGCCGTCAAGTGCAGCGCCGCGGCGCTTGACCCGCCCCGGGCCCATCGGCGCAAATGGCGGGGTCTTCATTCCTGCTTCGGGAGCCTGACATGAAACGCCTCGCCCTGCTGATTCCGCTGCTCGCCGCCGCCTTCGCCCCGGCCGGGGAGGTCGAGGTCCGCATCGAGGACCGCACCTATCCCGTCGCGCCCGGGAAAAAACGCAAGGGCGAGCCCAAGGCCGCCAAGCTCGCCGGCAAGAGCGAGTACACCACCCGAGCGGTGATCCTGGAGAACGAGTTCCTCCGGCTGACGGTGCTCCCCGAACTCGGCGGGCGGATCGTTCGCGGCGTCTACAAGCCCACGAAGGGGCAGCTCTTCTGGGAGTTCGACAAGATCATCGACTCCCGGAGCTGGTCCATGGGCGGCTGCCGCTGGAGCTTTCCCTTCTGGGAGCACGGGCGGCATTTCGACGAGACGGCCGGGTACGCCGTCGTCAAGCACGACGACGGGGCGGTTACGCTGGCGATGGACATGCGCTTCGAACGGTTTCTCAAACCCGCCGAGACCCGTCGGTACGGGCGGGCGACGAATCTTCGGCTGGTCCAGAGCATCACCCTTCGCCCCGGGCGTACCGGCTACGAGTGGTCGGCCCGCGTGGAGAACCCCCTCCCGGTCCGCTGCGGGTTCAAGCTGTGGTACCTGCTGCGTCAACCGGCGGTGGAGGGGCTGCGGGTGATCCTTCCCGCGGCCGCGACGACCGGGCACGGGGCGAACGACCTGAAGAAGTGGGACTCCGCCACCGCCGTGGGGGAGATGCAGGATTCGCGGTTCGCCGTCGGCATGCGGCACGACTT
The DNA here is from genome assembly GCA_964439555.1 of uncultured Planctomycetaceae bacterium. GTDB lineage: Bacteria > Planctomycetota > Phycisphaerae > SM23-33 > SM23-33 > CAYTQL01. Next base: position 9,755 of record CAYTQL010000022.1, read on the forward strand.
CGCCGGCTGGCATTCCCCCAAGCGCAACCTGAACATTCTGCGCATCCAGGACCACGAGGAAGCGCCGGGCGCCAAGGTGGTGCTCTACCGCCCGCGGAAGGGCGGCTACGTCGAGACGTGGGGCGGGAACCACGAGGTGTTCGAGGAATGCGGGCGGATGCTCCCGGCGCTGGGCGCCTGGGAGATGAAGGTGACGGTGATGGCGATTCACGGGCTCGGGGGCCCGGCGGACTTCGCCAACGAGCACGCGGCCGCGACGGTCCGAAAGGTCGGCGGCGCGTGGGAGATCTGCGTCGTGCCGACGCACGATCTGGCGCGGGCGCGCGTCGGAACGTCGCAGACGACCGAAGACGACGGGGAAACGCGCCTCGCCAAGGGCGAGGACGAAGACAGCCGACCCGCACCGGCCGGGAAGCTCCTTGTCCGGAAATTCGAGGCGGTCGCCGACAAGATCACGGTTACGTTCTCCGACGGCGATGAGGTGCTTTTCGAGCAGACCTTCCCGCTCGATGTCGGCCAGGAGCCCACCGAGGCGTACAAGGCGGTCAAGCGGCGCGTCGAGGGCACGATGCCCGGCGGCAAGGGGCTGTACGCGGAGCTGACCGATCTGACCAGCGAGCACCAGTTCCACCTGCCCCGGGCGGCGAAGATGAACGAGAAGATCCTCGCCGAATCCGAAGACCCCGACGCCCTGCTCGACGCCGCCCGCCGGCTGATGCGGGTCCGCTCCGGCAGCCAGGCGGTGCGGAAGGGGCTCGAGAAGGTCCTCGCCGCCGACAGCGACAACCGCTTCGCCCACCTGTACCTGGCGATCTGGCTCGGGGAGCAGGGAAAGCGGGATGAGGCGTTCGAGCACCTCAAGCGCACCGGCGACCACCCGGGCGGGCTCTATCTGCGGGCGTTGGCGTTCATCCGGCGGGGCGAGCCGGGCGAGGCGGTCGCCGCGCTGAAGACGCTGAACGCCGCCAAGCCTCAACACAGCTTCTACGGGAAGGACGATCCGTCGCGGGCGCTGATGCAGCCGGGGGCGCGTGTCGCCGCGGCCGAGGAACTGCTCCTGCTGGCAATCGCCCAACGCAAGGCGGGCGAGGCGCGGGCGGCGACGGCGACGCTGAAGAAACTCACCGCCCGCGACCCGAGCTGCATCGAGGCGTGGATGCTGCTGGGAGACAAGCAGAAACTCGCCACACTCACCGCCGCGAACCCCACCGGGCGCAAGGCGGCCGAAGACAAACTCACGCGCCTCCGCGCCGGGACCTGGGCGGGCATCGGACGGCCTTGACCGGGCTCAGGCAACTCGAACGTCGGCTCGGCGATCGGGCGATGCGCCTTCAGGCTGTGCAGTCGTCGGCTTGCGTTCCCCGGGGGCGCCGTTCGAAGGTCGGACACCGCACAGGCCGCCCGATCTCCGATTCCTCATCGAGTGCTCCCTGACCCCTCGCCCCCCGGCGGAGAATCCCGATTTCCGTCAACCTTCGTCCCGCCCGGGCGTCTAGAATTGCGCGCTTCGATGGAACACCTGACCGGGCCGGCCCGTTCGTGAGTCCGCACTGATTTTCGGTGAAATCCAATGAAATACGACACGATCCTGCTCGACATAGAGACCCAGGCGGACTTCTTCCAGCCCAAGGGCAGCCTGTACGACCGCCGGAGCGCCCCGATGGCCTCCAAGGCGATCAACACCCTCTTCAAATGGGTCAAGGAGAAGCGCATCCCGGTGCTGAGCACCGTGCTGCGCGTTCGCCCGGGCGAGACGGGCCCGCTCGCCGAGACGCCCCACTGCATCGAGGGCACCGCCGGCGAGAGGAAACTCCCCCGGACGATCCTCCCCGATCGCCTGAACCTCGGGATGCGAAACACCACCGACCTGCCGGACGACATCTTCCAGAACGTCCAGCAGGTCATCGTCGAGAAGCGACGGACCGACATCTTCAAGCACGAGCGGCTCGAGCGGCTGATTACAGAGCTGCCGCCGGTGACCTTCGTGGTCTGCGGCGCGGGGACCGCCGGGGGCGTCGTCGAGGCGGTCGTCGGGCTCCGGTCCCGCGGGTTCCCCGTCATCGTCGCCGAGGACGGCATCCTCGACCTCGGGCGCCCGCTCGCCGAGATGTCCCGCCTGCGGATGGAGGCCAAGAACAGCGTCTTCGCCCCGGCCGCGGAAATCGTCCGCCCCAAGCCCGGGAAGAAGCGCTACCGCAGCGTGGACGAAATCCTGGAATCCTGGCGCGAAACCGCGGCGCGGTAGGCGGACCTCGGCGCACGAAAACGGAGCCCGTTTCGGGGCTCCGTTTTGCTTGCACCGCCGGCGAATGCCCGGGATTGGATTCGAACCAACACGGCCCTGTCGGGCCACTAGGCCCTCAACCTAGCGCGTCTGCCAATTCCGCCACCCGGGCGGGAAACCCCTACGATATCCAACCCCCCGGCCCGGCGTCAACGGCAATTCAGTGCGCTGTCTTATCTTGCGGCATGACCGGGGCGCGGGCAGGATGCCGGCGGGCAGGCGGTTCCCGGCGGTGGACCCTTGGTCGCGGCGGAGACGCGGCGGCGGGAGTCCGCGGGGCGGCGTTTTCAGACCAGGTCGCAGGCTTCCGGCGGCATCCAGTGCTCGGGCTGGTTTTTCCACTTGACGTTGCACCCGATGGGATTGGTCACCTCGACGGGCGGCGTTTTCCCTTCGAGCACCGCATCGACCGCGTCGCGGAGTTCGTGGGTGGTTTCCTGGCCCGGGTTGCGGGGGTTATCGTCCATCCGGCCGGTGTAGCGGAGCTTGCGGTCGGCGTCGAAGACGAAGAAGTGCGGCGTCTTGAGCGCCCCGTAGGCGCGGGCGACCTCCTGGGACTCGTCCCGCAGGTAGGGGAACTCGAAGCCCTTCTCCTTCGTCCGCGTGACCATGTGGTCGAAGGAGTCGGTCGGGTGGTTGTCCGTCTCGTTGGAGTTGATCGCCACCAGCGCTGCGCCCTTGGGGGCGTACTCGGCGTGGAAGGCGTTGAGCCGGTCCTCCGAGCCCACCACGTACGGACAGTGGTTGCACGTGAAGGCCACCACCACCGCCGGCGCGTCGGAGAATTCGCTGAGCGAGTGCTTCTGCCCGTCCACTCCCGGAAGCGAGAAATCCGGGGCCTGTTCGCCGATCTGAAGCGTAAATGCCATGGTTGCCGTCCTTTCCGTTCGTTGGACTGCATTATAGCGCCTGAGGTCCCCGATGCGCCGGATGCGCCGGGCAATTGCCGTGGGATCCCCTGCGGCGGGGATGCGGTCCGCCGAGCCCACTATACTGAAGCAGAAAGGAGCAGGACATGGTCAAGGCGCCGGAAGAGCCGACAATCGAGAAGCTGACCGACGGGGTCTTCGTCCGCCAGGAGATCGACAACATGGGCTGGGCGGACCTCGGCGGGTTCGCCGTGGTCATCGACGCCCTCGAGCACCGCACGAAGGAGGGCGAGGTGCTCAAGGCCCTGAGCGACACCCTCGGCGATACGCCCGTGAAATACGTGCTCAACACTCACACCCACCCGGACCATACCGCCCTGAACGAGGTGCTCGTGGAGCACTTCGACGCGGCGCTGATCAACATGCGGACGGCGGATCTGTCCGAGGAGGGCGCCTCCTTCGCCGGCGAGCGGCGGACCGTGCGGATGATTCCCATGCCCGGGGCCCACACGCCGACCGATTGCGTCTACTGGTTCGAAGAGGACCGGGTCCTGTTCGTGGGCGACCTCTTCGGCTGGGGGCTGATTCCCACCGGCTCGCTGGACAAGGACTCGCAGGGGCTGATCCTCGATTACTACCGGCAGATGGTCGACCTCGGCCCGGACGTGGTCGTCCCCGGGCACGGGCCCCTGGCGGACTGCTCCCACCTGCGACGGTTCCTGGAGTACTTCGAGTGGATGGTCAACGGCGCGATCCAGGGGTTCGAGGCGGGCAAGACCCCGGCGGAGGTGCTCGGCGAGCTCGGCCCGCCGCGCGACATGCACGGGTGGTGGCGCTTCTACGACTGGAAACACGACGACGCGCGATCCAAGGTCATCGAGGCGGCCCGGAACCGGCGGATCATGCCGGTGGGGACGACGTAGCAACCGCCCGATCCGCCAACCGCAACGCCCCGAGAGGCTCTCCGCTCGCCCGGCGGCTTGCTCGTTACGGTTTGCCCAGCGGCTGACGGACTTCGGCGTAGGGCTCCTCCCGCCGTTTCAGCGACCGGGCGCAGATCACCCCGCCCGCGAACATCAGGACGAACTGGTAGAAGGTGGGCCCGTAGGCCTTCAAGCGGTCGGCCCAGCGGTCGCCCAGCTTGCTCGACTCCCCCGAAAGCCGGGCCGCGAGCTTGAACAGCTCCGTCCCGCTGGTGCATTCGAGTACCCCGGCGGTCACGAACACCGTCAGCGCCGCGATCCGCGCCGCGCGGGACATCCGCCCGTAGCCCAGCGCCTGCCAGATCGCGACCGTCGCGATCATCGTCACCGTGGCGTGGTGGTCCCACGTCCGCTGGTTGAGCAGGAGCATCCCGAGGGCGACCAGCCCGTAGTGCAGCGCCCGTCGCCCGTCGTCGCGGGGCAGCCTGCGCCAGCCGATCGCCCAGGCGATCAGCCCGACGACCGCGAGCTGGAGCCCGCGGATGATCCATTTCAGCGTCCCGGGCGACAGTTCGACCAGCGTGATCCAGCGGTCGGAGAACCCCTCGCGCTCCTTCACGGCTGCGTAGGGCTTGTAGTAGGCGTAGTCGTCCGGGTTGTAGTAGATGTCTCCCTCCGGCCCGTCGAGGAAGTACCGCGCCGCCACGCCGTGGATCGACTGGTTGATGTGGATCGGGTACCACGCGCCGCGGAGCCCGGGGAAAATCAGGTTGTCCAGCCAGGAGCCGGTCAGGTCCGCGTAGTCCGAGGGACCCAGCAGCGCCGCCGGAACGACGACCGCGAAGATCAGTCCGAACGCCAGCGTCCACGCCAGCAGGCGCCAGGACCGCTGGTACAGCCAGTAGAGTACGAAGATCGCGGGGGTCATCTTGATGCAGACCGCCAGCGCCAGCGCCGCCCCCCCGGCCGCGTCGCGCCCTCGACGGTAGAAGTACAGGTGGGCGACGATCGCCCCGAGGACGAAGACGTTCGTATTCCCGTGCTGGATGTCCCCCATGATGAACAACGCCGAAAACAGCAGGCCCAGCGCCAAAACCCAGTCGCTCAGGCGGCGCTGCCCGTGGGCGGCGACGCGGGCGACCATCAGCAGCGTTGCGAGCAGCACCAGGACCTTCAGCAGGGTCCACACCGCCGCCGCCGCGACGGGCGGGAGGTAGCCGAAGGGCGTCAGCAGGACCACCGTGAAGGGCATGTTGGGGTGGAGGTAGACCTGCCCGGTACTGTCGATGTCCCCGGCCGCGAGCTGCTCCGGCGAGGGCGGCTGCTTGTAGATGTTCTGCCCCGCCCACATCGCCCGGGCGGCGCGACGCCACCGCCCGATCGCCCCCTTGTGCCGCTTGACGGGCAACCCGGGCTCGGCGCGTCCCTCGACCACGGCGCGATCGTACTGCCGCCCCTTGCGGACGTTCTCGACCGTGCCCTCGACGAACTGCACCAGCGGGAAGACAAGCACCAGCGCCAGGAGGACCCCCTCGCCGATGCGTCCGACCCGCGCGAAGCGTCGGGCGCGCGGGGACGCGGGCGTCGGAAAGCGGATCGGCAGTCGCGGCGGGGCGTGGTCGCTCATAGGCGGCTACTGTACAGATCGCCCGCAAGCGATTCCACCCGGCGGCGCGTCGCCCGTCTGGTAAACTCGGGGCTTTCGGGAGCCGGACATGGACATCGACATCACGCTCGAGGCGACGGGGGAGGGCGTCTCCCGCCCGACGCTCGAATCGCTGGCGCGCTTCGTGGCCCGAAGCGAGAACGCCGCACTCGGGCGGGTGGATGTAGCGCTGGTCGACGCCGAGCGGATCGAGCAGCTCAATCGCGAGTACCTCGAGCACGCCGGCCCGACCGACGTATTGAGTTTCGACCTGGGCGACGACCCGGCCGGGGGACGGACGGTGCAGGTCATCGTCTGTCCCGACGTGGCCCGCGACGCCGCGCCGCGGCACGGAAAGAAGCCCGCCGAGGAACTGCTGCTCTACGTCATCCACGGGCTGCTGCACGTGACCGGTTACGACGACGCCGACCCCGACGCCGCCGAGCGCATGGCCGGACGCCAGGAGGAACTGCTCCGCGCATTTCTGCACCGGTGCGTGTAGCGGGGCGCTTGCCTGCCCCAGGGCGTTTCCGTTCTCCGGCTCAGCGGGTAGACTCTCGAGAGACTTCGAGGAATCCACCATGACCCACAAGACCGAACATCAACCCCGCGAGGGCTACTTCGGGCCCTACGGCGGGCGTTTCGTGCCCGAGACGCTGATCGAGGCGCTGGACCAGACGGCGCGCGCGTTCGCCGAGGCGATGGACGACCGCGCCTTCCTGGGCGAGCTGGACCGCTGCTACCGCGAGATCGCCGGGCGACCGAGCCCCCTCTACCACTGCCGCCGTCTCAGCGAGCAGCTCGGCGGGGCGCAGATCTACCTGAAGCGCGAGGACCTCAACCACACCGGCGCCCACAAGATCAACAAC
>CAYTQL010000023.1:0-16152 GCA_964439555.1 uncultured Planctomycetaceae bacterium
GTGGACACGGGCATGGGCTTCGAGCGGATCTGCGCCGTGCTCCAGGGCAAGCGGAGCAATTACGGGACCGACCTGTTCGTCCCGGTCCTCCGGGCGATCGAGGACCTCTGCGACCACACCTACGGCGCGGGCGCCGACGCCGAGGACCGCTACGACAGCGCCCAGATGGACGATCACGGCGATGTCGCCTGCCGGGTGATCGCCGACCACGCACGCGCCCTGACCTTCGCCATCGCCGACGGCGTCCTGCCCCGCAACGACGGGCGGGGCTACGTCGTGCGGCGCATTCTCCGCCGGGCGGCGCGGTACGGGCGGCAGTATCTCGGCATCGAGGGCGGCTTCCTCTCGAAGCTCGTGCCGACGATCGTCGAACTGATGGGCGACGCCTTCCCCGAGCTGACCGAACGCAAGCAGGTCGTCATCGATACCATCGCCGAGGAGGAAGACTCCTTCGGCCGGACGCTGGACCGCGGCATCGAGCTGTTCAACCGCCAGGCCGAGCAGGCCCGCGAGGCGGGGCTCAAGCAGGTCCCCGGCGAGGTGGTCTTCGACCTCTACGCGACCTACGGCTTCCCGGTGGACCTGACGCAGATCATGGCCGAGGAGGTCGGGCTCGGCGTGGACTTCGACGGGTATCGCAAGGCGATGGCCGAGCACCAGGAAGCCTCCCGCGGCGGGGGGGACGCCTTCAAGGCCGCGGCGATCGTCGGGCTGCCTCGGACGGACGATTCGCCCAAGTACGACCCGGAGCCCGTCGAGGCGACCGTCCTCGGGTGGGTCCTCGGCGAGCAGTTCGTCGACGAGGGCGCGCTCCAGCCCGGCGCCGAGGCGGCGGTGGTGCTGGACCGCACCGGGTTCTACGCCGAGCAGGGCGGGCAGGTCGGCGACACCGGCGCCCTGTGCTGGGAAGACGCCGGACGCTTCGAGGTCGCCGACACCCGCCCGGCGGGCGACAGCGTGCTGCACGTCGGGCGCGTCGAGCAGGGCGTGCTGCGCATCGGCGCGAAGGTCACCTGCCGCCGCGATACGTCCCGGGTGGACACGATGCGGAACCACACCGCCACGCACCTGCTCAACTGGGCCCTGCGGGAGGTGCTCGGCGAGCACGTCTCCCAGGCGGGGTCCGTGGTAGCCCCGGAACGTCTGCGGTTCGACTTCACCCACGCCCAGGCGGTCAGCCCCGAGCAGCTCGAGAAGGTCGAGGACCTCGTCAACCAGCGGGTCCTGGCCGATGAGCCGGTGCTGGCGACCGAGATGCCCCTGGTCGAGGCGCGCAAGCTGCCCGGCGTGCGTGCGGTGTTCGGGGAGAAGTACCCCGACCCGGTTCGCGTAGTAACCATCGGGCGGGACTCGGACGCCGATATGACCTGCTCGGCGGAGTTCTGCGGCGGGACGCACCTGGCGCGGAGCTCGCAGATCGGGCTGTTCAAGATCGACGCCGAGGAGTCGGTCGCCAAGGGCGTCCGTCGGATCACCGCCCTGACCGGGCGGGGCGCCTGCGAGGCGGTCCGCGAGGCTGACCGCGTCCTCCGCGCCGCCACGAGCACGCTCAAGACCACCCCGACCGAGTTGCCCGAGCGACTGGAGGCGATGCAGAAGGAGATCAAGAAGCTCCGCAAGCGACCGGCCGAGGGAGGTGGGGCGGTGAAGACCGTCGAGCGGGTGGATTCGTCCGCCGGGGCGGTGACGGTCGCCCGGGCGCCGCACAACGACGCGGCCGCGCTGCGGACCTACTGCGACCGGCAGCGACAGAAGGGCGACGTGGCGGTGCTGATCGGCGGGGCGGACGACGAAAAGGTCACGCTGATCGCGATGGTGGACGAGAAGGTCGCTTCCGACGGGGCGCTCAAGGCGGGCGACTGGGTGCGCGATCTCGCGAAAATCGTCGGCGGCGGCGGGGGCGGGAAGCCCAACCTCGCCCAGGCCGGCGGGAAGAACCCCGCGAAGCTCGATGAGGCCCTCGCCGCGGGCGCCGCTTATGCCCGCGAGAAGCTCGCCTGATTCGACAGAACGATTCCGCTTGACACGCTGGACACAGGTTTTTAGGTTTTTGCGATCATCCCGGGCGGCGGCGGAGCGCCGCGGGCCCGGGAACGCAACGGATATGACGTACTGACAGAGGTTTACGATGCTTCCCGCACAACGAACCAGCCGCTCCCGCACCCGCAAGCGCCGCAGCCATCACGCGAAGGTGGCGGTCAACTACGCCGACTGTCCGCGGTGCAACCAGCCCAAGCTTCCCCACGCCGCCTGCGACAACTGCGGTTACGTGCGTCCGGGGCTCAGCCTCAAGGTCGACGAGGAGAGCTAATCGATGCGCATCGGCATCGATGCGATGGGCGGCGACGACGCTCCGGGCGCCGTCGTGGCCGGCGCGATTGCTGCGCTGGAACTCCTTGAGTCCGACGACCGCCTCGTGCTCGTCGGACAGAGCGAGAAGGTCCGCGCCGAGATGCTCGCCTCGGGCAACGGGGTGGACGCGCGGATCGATCTCGTGGACGCTCCCGGCGTGATCTCCATGGACGCCTCGCCCGTCGAGGCGCTTCGCGCGAACCCGGACAGCTCCATCGCGGTGATGGCGCGGATGCAGCGCAAGGGCGAGCTGGACGCGGGCATCTCCGCGGGCAACACCGGCGCGTGCGTCGCCGCCGCCCAGATGCACCTGCGACGGCTCAGCGGCGTGCATCGCCCGGGCATCGCGGTGGTGATGCCCACCTTCCGCGGGCCCGTCGCCGTCTGCGACGTGGGCGCCAACGTCAGTTGCCGCCCGCAGCACCTGCACCAGTACGGGATCATGGCCGGACTGTACCTCGAGGCGATCTGCGGCGTCTCCAACCCCCGCGTGGGGCTGTTGAGCATCGGCGAGGAGGACGCCAAGGGCAACGAGCTCGTCCGGCGGACCCATCAACTGCTCCGCGACGACCCCCAGGTGAATTTCGTCGGTAACGTGGAGGGCAGGGACCTCTTCCGCGGCGCCTGCGACGTGATGGTCTGCGACGGGTTCGTGGGCAACGTCGTGCTCAAACTGCTCGAAGGGATGATCGAAGGCGTGGTCTCGGCGATGATGACCGAACTGACCGAGAGGCTCCGCGACCACATGCAGATCGATTTGTTCACCAAGACCGTCCGCGACCTGGTCGGTCGGTACGATTTCAACGAATACGGCGGCGCGTTGCTGCTCGGCGTCGGGGGCATCAGCATCATCGCCCACGGCGCGACCGGCGCACGCGGCTTCCGCAACGCCATCCGGGCGGCCAAGGACTTCGCCTCCCACCAGGTCAACCAGACGATCACCCGTCTGCTCTCGACCCCGCAGGCACAGCGGGTGGCGCATGACTGAGCCCCGCAGCGCCGTGATCACCGGTCTCGGCTCCGCTGTGCCGGACCGCGTGATGACCAACAAGGACTTCGAGCGCATCCTGGACACCTCCGACGAGTGGATCGTCCAGCGCACCGGCATCCGCGAGCGACGCCTCGTCAGCGAGGGCGAACACACCTCCACCCTCGGCAGCCGGGCGGCGCGGGCAGCGCTGGACTCGGCCGGGGTCAAGCCCGAAGAGCTGGAGATGATCCTCTGCGCCACGGTGAGCCCGGACCAGATCTTCCCGTCCACCGCGTGTTTCATCCAGGACGCCCTGGGCGTCAAGGACATCCCGGCGTTCGACATCTCCGCGGCGTGCAGCGGGTACGTCTACGCCCTGAGCGTCGCCAGCCAGTTCGTTCAGACGGGCAAGTACAGCAAGGTGCTCGTGGTCGCCGCCGACGCGCTGAGCCGCTTCTGCGACTTCTCCGACCGGGGCAGTTGCATCCTTTTCAGCGACGCGGCCGGGGCGGCGGTGCTGGAACCGTCCGCCGACGCTGACCGCGGCGTGCGGTACACCGTCCTCGCGGCCGACGGGAGCGGGTGGGACTACATCCACCTGCCCGCCGGCGGCTCGAAAATGCCCGCCACGCCCGAGACGGTCGACCAGGGGCTGCACTACGTCCAGATGCGGGGTCGCGACGTGTACAAATTCGCCGTAGAAAAGATGCAGTGGCTCCTCGGCGACTGCATGGACAAGTGCAATCTCACCGTGGACGACGTGGACCTCGTCGTCCCGCACCAGGTGAACATCCGGATTATCACCTCGGCGACCGAGAAGTTCGGGTTCCCGATGGAGAAGGTCTTCGTGAACATCGACAAGTACGGGAACACCTCCGGCGCGTCGATCGGGCTGGCGATGGACGAGGCCGCCCGCGCCGGGCGGATCAAGGCGGGCTCGACGGTTCTCCTGGCCGCGTTCGGCGCCGGGCTGACCTGGGCCGGGGCGGTCCTCAAGATGTAGCCGGACGCCGCCGACGCACCGGACGCACGCAAATCCCCAGTTGAGCAAGGCATATGAACACGGCATTCCTCTTCTCCGGACAGGGCGCCCAGCACGTGGGCATGGGGCGGGACCTCTGCGCGAGCTTCGAGACCGCCCGAAAGCTCTTCGAACGCGCCGAGGAGATCACCTCCCTGGAGCTCCGGAAGCTCTGTTTCGAGGGCCCGGAGGAGGATCTGGCGCGGACGGACATCGCCCAGCCGGCGATCTTCACCGTCTCGGCGGTCCTGCTGGCGGTCCTGCACGAGGTGCTCGGCGACCAGCGATGCGCCGCGATGCGCCCGGACTACGTCGCCGGACTGTCGCTGGGCGAGTACAGCGCCCTCTACGCCGCGGACGCCGTCGATTTCGACGACGCGCTGCGCCTCGTCGCCCGGCGCGGCGAGCTGATGCAGTCGGCGGCGGCGTCCTCGCCCGGCGGCATGCTCAGCGTCATCGGGCTCGATGCCGATGCCGCCGAGGCCCTCGCCGCCGAGGCCGCCCAGGGAGAGGTCCTGGCGTGTGCGAATTTCAACTGCCCCGGGCAGGTCGTGCTGTCCGGCCAGGCCGAGGCCCTCGACCGCGCCCGCGAACTCGCCGAGAAGCACGGCGCCCGCGGCGCGATCCCGCTGAAGGTCGCCGGGGCGTTCCACAGCGAGTTGATGAAACCGGCGGTCGAGGGACTCGCCGAGGCGTTCGAGGGCGTCGAACTGCGGGACCCGACGTTTCCCGTCGTCGCCAACGTGGACGCCCGCCCGTACGACCAGGCCGGGGCGATTCCCGAGAAGCTGCTCGCCCAGCTCACCAGCCCGGTCCGCTGGGAGCAGTCGGTGCGGTTCCTGATCGACGCCGGCGTGGAGCAGTTCTACGAGATCGGGCCCGGGAAGGTGCTCGCCGGGCTGATGCGGCGGATCGAACGCCGGGCGAACATCACGAGCGTGAATTCCAAAGATGCGGTTGAAAAGCTGGGCTCCTGAAGCATAATGCCCGATTCTGCGCCGCGACCGGGCGTCCGGGACGCCTCCGCGGCAGGTACGAGACGAGGACGCAGCCATGGCAGAGAACGGAAAAGTCGCCATCGTCACCGGCGGCGCCCGCGGCATCGGCGCCGCGATCGCCCGTCGCTTGCTGGACGACGGGATGACCGTCGTCGCGGCGGACCTCAACGAGCAACTGCTCGGCGAGTTGCCCGAGAAACTCGGCGCCCCCGAGGGCGCGTTGGAGACCGCCGTGTGCGACGTCACCGACTCCGAGACCTTCTCCGGGCTGATCGAGCAGACCGCCGAGACGCACGGGCAACTGGACGTGCTGGTCAACAACGCGGGGATCACCCGCGACAACCTGGTGATGATGATCCCCGACGAGGACTGGGACCTGGTGCTGAAGGTCAACCTCACCAGCGCCTTCATCGGCATGCGCGCCGCGGCGAAGGTGATGATGCGCAAGCGCAGCGGCTCGATCGTCAACATGGCCAGCTTCTCCGGGCTGGAAGGCAACCGGGGTCAGGCGAACTACGCCGCCTCCAAGGCGGGGATGATCGGTCTGACCAAGTCGGCGGCGAAGGAGCTGGCCAAGCGGCGCGTCCGCGTCAACGCCGTCGCCCCGGGATTCATCCAGACGGAGATGACCGAGGTGCTGCCCCAGCAGGCGAAGGATATGGCGCTGGAGCAGATTCCCATGAACCGGTTCGGTCAGCCCGAGGACATCGCCCGGGCGGTGTCGTTCCTGGCGTCGGACGCCTCGAGCTACATCACCGGGCAGGTGCTCAGCGTGGACGGCGGCATGCACATGTAACCGCATCGCCGGGGTTTTCGGGCTATTGCGTGCTCCGGACCCCGACGATATAGTACCGCCCGCATCGCGACAGGTCGCGGCGAGGCGACACGAAACCCCAAGGACTGCTTTTTCATGGAGGTGGCAACGTGCCCGACGACATCGAAGATAAGGTCATCGAGATCGTTTCGGAGCAGATGGGCGTCGACAAGAGCGAGATCACGCGAGAGACGTCGTTCGTCAACGACCTCAACGCCGACTCGCTGGACACCGTTGAGCTCGTCATGGAATTCGAGGATGAATTCGAGCTGAGCATCCCCGACGAGGAAGCCGAGAAGATCCAGACCGTCGGACAGGCCATCGACTACATCAAAGAGCACTCGAACAAGGCGTAACGGCCGAGGAACTTTCTTCGCATGACCAAACGCCGCGTCGTGCTGACAGGGTTGGGGACCGTCAACCCGCTCGGACACACCACCGGGCAGTTCTGGCAGAACCTGATCGATTGCAGGAGCGGGATCCGCCGCATCCAGCGCTTCGATGCGTCCGACTATACCTCCCAGATCGGGGGCGAGGTCCTCGATTGGGAGGCGGTGCCGTACGATGACGTCATCGACGCGCGCGAGAACAAGCGGATGGACCGCTTCGCCCAGTTCGCGGTCGCCTCGGCCATCGAGGCGGTGCGCCACAGCGGGCTGGACTTCGAGCAGACCGACCGCAATCGCTGCGGCGTGCTCGTCGGAAGCGGGATCGGCGGGCTCCAGGAGCTCGAGACCCAGCACGTCCGCCTGATCGAGAAGGGCCCCCGGTTCGTCAGCCCCTTCACCGTTCCCAAGCTGATGGGCAACGCCGCCAGCGGGAACATCTCCATCGTCTGGAAACTGCGGGGCCCGAACATGGCCACCGTCACCGCCTGCGCCTCGGGGGGCAACTCCATCGGCGAGGCGCTGCGGATCATCCAGCAAGGCGGGGCGGACGTGATGCTCACCGGCGGCTCCGAGGCGGCGGTGACGCACATCGGATTGGCGAGCTTCTGTGCGCTCAAGGCCCTGAGCACGCGCAACGACGACCCACCCGCCGCCTCCCGACCGTGGGACAAGGACCGCGACGGGTTCCTGCTCTCCGAAGGCGCCGGCGTGGTGGTGCTCGAAGAACTGGAACACGCCCGGGCCCGCGGGGCGGATATCCTCGCGGAACTCATCGGCTACGGCGCCAGCGGCGATGGGTACCACATCTCCGCGCCCGAGCCCAGCGGCGAAGGCGCCGCCCTGGCGATGCAGCGTGCGATGGAAGACGCCGAAATGAACCCCGCGGACATCGAGTACATCAACGCCCACGGGACCAGCACCTCGCTCGGCGACATCGGCGAGACCGTGGCGATCAAGAAGGCCTTCGGCGAGGACGTCGCCAAGGGCCTCATGGTCAGTTCGACCAAGAGTTCCACCGGGCACCTCCTCGGCGCCTCCGGCGGCGTGGAGACTATCGCCTGCGTCCAGGCGCTGCGGACCGGCGTGGTGCCCGCCACGCTGAACCTCGAGAACCCCGACGAAGGCTGCGACCTCGATTACGTCCCCCGGACCCCCCGCGAGAAGCCCGTCAAGGTCGCCCTGACCAACAGCTTCGGCTTTGGCGGCCACAACGCCTGCCTCGTGCTCAGGAAGTTCGAGGGATAGGGCTCGCTAACTCATTCGTCCGGCTCGGAATGCGCCCATCACCAGACGAGGGAGTGACGGGGGAACGGGTCAACGGGCCTCCGGAACGTCGGGCTCACTTCTTGAAGGTCAGTTTCTTGCCGTCATAGACGATGGTCTGGTCGCCGACGGTGATGGTGACCGTCTCGCCGTCGCGCCGGGCGGCGACCTCCGGCTCCGGGCCCTTCTGGACGGTCATCACCGCGAGGATGTCCACCGGCGGGAGCTTGCGGTCGCGCTTCGCCTGCTCGCGAGCGAGGTCCTCGGCGATCAGGTCCGGGACGTCCCCGGCCGGGTCAAGCGGGTCAGGCGAACTTGCCGGCGCGGCCTTGCGTTCCTTCTTCCTGCGCTTCGCGTCCTCGTCCCCGTCCGAACCGGACCGCCCGGCGCCCGAGGACTCCAACGCCCCTTCGAGCCGATCGAGGTTGTGCTCGAGCCCGCCGGTGTTGACCTTTTCGATCTCCCCGACGTGCCGGTCCACCTTCGCCTCCAGCATGGTGTCCTTCGAGTGCTTGTACTGCGCCCGGCGGGTCCGCAACTCCAGGCCTTCCGGCGGGACCACGAAGGTGATCCACATCGTCGCGTCGGTCTTCTTCGGGCGGATGAGCACCCGGGGGTGCTTCTCGTCGATCACGAGCGTCGGTCGGCGGCGGTTGTAGGCGGTGTCGGTGTAGACCCGCCCGACGTTCATCCGCCAGACCTTCTCCCGGCGTCCCGAGCCGATGAACCGATCGGCCGTGACGAACAGCGCCTCGGCGCCGCTCGCCCCGCTGTAGTCGGCGGCGAAGGACCGCCTCACGTAGACCCCGGTGTCGGTTTCGTGGTCCAGGCGGAAGGTTTTCCAGTCGCGGTAGGCGACCTTCCGCAGCGGACCGATCTGCATGGTCACCGACCCGCCGCCGTCCTCGCGGAAGCTGCGGTGGGTAACCTTTCCGCCGGCGTCGGGGTAGAGGTTCCGCACGGCCGCGTTGTTCAGCTCGGTGTAGGCGTCGGCATCGCTGTCCCACCACGGGCGGGCCCAGAAGCGCCCGAAGGCCTGGAGGCGGAGCTTCCCGGCCGCCAGGGGGATGCTCTCGGCCGTCTCGACGCCGGTCTCGATCATCGAGAACGGGGCGTCGTCGCCGCCCCAGCCGCCGGGGTAGGCGAAAATTCCGTGCTTGTCGTAGTCCTCCGGGAGGCGGAACCGCTTGCTTGGGCGTTCAGGTTTCGCCTCGAAATCGTGGCTGACCAATGCGATGACGGCGTCCAGCGGGCGAGCGATGCCCAGGGAGCGTTCCTCGAGGTACCACGCCGCGACGCCGCGGTGGCTCGGTTTGGCGAAGGGGACGCTCTGGGAGACCATGTAATCGAATGGGCGAGTTCGCATGTGCCCGCGCATTCGGGCGGCGAGGGGGACCAGGTGCTCCAGTCCCGTCCCGGCGGCGAGGTTCTCCCCGGCCGCGTTCCGCCAGCAGTGCAGCAGGGGCAGGAGCGTCTCGTGCGCGTGCGATCCGCCCCAGCCTTCCGGGCCCACCACGCGTTCGACGTATCGCCGCACGGAACGCTGGAGGGCGACCGCGTCGCGCTGCCACTCGTTTTCAAAGACGCCGCGCCCGGAGAACATCCGGTCCGCCTCGGTCAGGCGGGCGAGGTCGCGGCGGTGCATCTTGCGGGTGTAGACGCGAAGCTTCGGGGCCATTGCGGAGTACCCGCCCATCAGCTCGACGTTGACCGCGATCGGGTAGAGCCCCTTCTCGAGGCGGACGATCTGCCCGTCGCGGACCTCCCGTCCGTTGATCCACATCCGGTTGCCCTCGGAGCGGGACCGCCAGTTGGGCAACGCCTGGATCGTCCGCGGGGCGTCGTTGCGGAGGACGGTGTAGAGGACCACGTCGGTGGCGACGCGCCGTCCGGCGTCCTCCCGCCATTTTCGGACCAGGCTCCGACCCGGGTAGTACCCGCCGCCGGTGGCGCCGGTCCAGTAGCGGGCGCAGTTGCGGGAGTAGATGGTCGGGCCCCGCCAGGAGTCGTGCCCGGTGGGCAGGTAGCGGCGGAAGTCCAACGTCTCGCCGTCGACCTCCACGCGGGTCCCGGGCTCGGGGCGCAGGTCGCTCCACCCGCCGAGCTCGGCGATATACTCATCGCTCGTGCCCCGGCGGAAGGGCCCGTTGACCAGCCACTCGCGGAACATCTTGTCCGACTCCAGTTCCACGATCGGCACGCCGACCCACGGGTCGTAGTCGTCGGCGGGCGGAATGCTCTCGGCGTCGGCGGGGTTGGTCGGTTCGTAGCGGGGCGGCTCGTCGTAGAGCAGCGCCAGGGCGGCGATGGCCGCGGCGGCGCGGAACTTCGCCGCCTTGGCGTGGGTGGGGCTGCGGACCTCGAACTCATCCTGCCGGTTGGCGAAGCGGTACCGCTGCTGCACGCCGAGCGGATCGCCGATGGCCTGCCGGGCGGCGAGGTTGCGGATGTTCCGGGCGAGGTGGGCGTAGACGCGGTTGCGGGTGGGCTCGTCCCAGGCGTCGACGCAGAGATCGTAGGCGATCGCCTCGCCCATGACCGTGTAGGCGTGGATCCACCACCCGCCGTAGTAGTAGTTGCCGTACATGGGCCCGCGGAACTGCCTGCCGGCCTTGCTCGCGTACTTCTTCTCGCCGGTAAGCTGGTAGAGCAGCCCCCACCCGGTCGCCCAGACCGGGCCCATCGTGTGCCCCGCCTGGTCGCCGCCGAAGCCGTAGCCGTAGCGGTCGGCCTTGTTCAGCAGGGCTTCGAGTCGCTGCATGACCCGCTTGCCCTCGGGCGTCGCCGCCCGGGCGCGGAGGCGGGGCAGATCGTCCTTCGTGAACAGCAGTCGCGGGTGCTCGCCGGCGGCGAAGTCGAAGGGCGTGCCGGTCCGCGGGGGAAGGTCGCGGACCTCGACGCGCGCGGTCCCGGAGGGCCTGGCGGACTTCAGGAACGCGATCATCCGGTTGGCGAGCGTCGGTTGACGCCAGGGCTTGGCGTGCGGTTTGCGGCCCAGGCCCCAGGCCTCCTCCAGCTTCGCCCGGTTGGTCGGGGTGTTGCCCGAGACGGTCACCGCCTCGAAGCGCCCGACGAGCTTGCCGGTTTCCCCGGCGGCGATGCGGACGGTGAACACCGCCTCCCCGCCGACCACACAGGGACGGTGCGGGTTCGACGCGATCGGCATCTCGATCTTGAGCCGCGCCGCGCCGCCCTCGGTCTTCGCCTCGATGAGCCGCCCGAGGTGTTCCTGGGCGGGGAGGTACTCGGTGAAGCCCCAGACGGGCTCGTCCCACCGGGCGTCGCGGCGGCGGAGGGTCAGCTCGAAGTCCTGCACGTTGGCCCACGGCTCGCGGGTCTTCCGCTCCCGCTTCCAGCGCAGGGCGTCCTCGAGCGTTACCCGGAATTCGCCGTCCGCCGGCAACGCGGCGGCCGCGGGCCCGGCGAACGGGAGGCACAGGAGCAGGGCGATGAACCGCAACGGTCGCGCGAGCCGCGACGCAGACCATGCCTTCGTCGCCGTTCCCTGCGTTCTCGGCGCCTCTGCGGTGAACTGTCGTTGCCGTTCGGATGTCATCGACTCACTCCCCGAAGCGGATCAGGTATTCGCGGTAGTGCACGATCTGCGGGCCCACCTTGAGCAGGGCGGGGTGGTCCATCGGGAGGACTTTCACTTGCGGCGCCTCGCCGGTCTGGACGGTGAGCACCACGACGCAGGAGTTCTTCGCCTTGGGCCCGCGGTCGCCGCCGCCCATCTTGATGCTGCTGACGTGGCGGTAAATCTTGTTGAACAGGACCTTCCCCTCCGCCTGCATCCGCTTGCGGAGCCGCTCATTCGCGCGGCGGACGCGGAACTTCACGTCGATCTCGATATCGTCGAAGGCGGCGGCGATCTCCTCCGGGCTGTCGTGGCGGACCGCCGTCTCGTCCTCTTCGTCCTCGTCCTGCGCCCGCGGCGGGCGGCGTCGGCGGATCGTCTCGGCGACCTCCTTGAGTTTCTGCTCCAGGCTCTCCTCGAGCATCTCGGCGTTGCTCACGCCGGGCGGGACCATTCCGATCTGGATCCGCCCGCCGGCGTCCTCCTGCGGGGGGCGGTACGCCAGGTGGGCCGTCGGGGGATAGACCACCGTGCCGCGGAGCGTCGCGTTCGTGCCCTCCGGACGGACGGTGAAGCTGACGCCCTCGATCTTCACGCGGTCGGCGGGCACGTCGCCGAGATTCGCCTCCCAGACGCGGCGGCGGTCCTTGAGCCCCACGGCGCCGCCGACGGTGACCAGCAGCGCCTCGGCGCCGCTGCGACCACTGTAGTCCACCCCGAGCGTCCGCCAGACCAGGGATTTCTCGACCTCCGCCTTCTCCCGTCCCTCCGGGGGGTCGATCTCCTCGTAGCCCGAGGCGACCATCGACGCCGACCCGCTCCCGCTCCGCGCCGCCTGGGCGACGCCCAGGCGCCCGGGCCCGGTCGGGGTGGCGGGGCGGTGAGAGGTCCATCGACCTTCGTAGACTTGCTGCGTGTTCTGACGCCGCGGCGCCGGCCAGTCGAACCGCCCGGGCTTCGCCGGCTCGACGATCCATTGACGCCCCAGCCCCCGCAGCGCGAAGTGCCCGCGCCGCCCGGCCGCGCGCGACGTGGCCGCGGCGTAGTTGAACTGCGCCGCGAAGGACCGCCCCGGGGTCCACCCGCTGCGAAACGCCACGACGCCGGCGTCCCGGTCGTGGGCGGCGACGGCGGGTTCCCGTCGGCTCGACGGGTCGACCGTCTCGGCGTCGTACGGGAAGTGCGCCGCGGCCAGCGCGCCCGACCACGGGTCGGATGGGCGGTAATCGTGCTTCCGCCAGTACCACTTCGCGGCGGGGCGCAGCGCGTCGGGCGCAGCGACCAGGGCCGCGGGCAGCCAGTCGCCGACGGGGCTGGTCGGCGCGCCGGGGAAATTCTGCCCAGCGGCCGTCAGGGACAGGCCCAGCACGTGCGGCGTCCCGGTCCCGGTGGCCAGGTCGGCCCCGGTCGCCGAGCGGTAGGCCCGCACGAACGGGAAGACCAGTCCGATCGCCGCGTCGAGCCCGTATTGCCCGAGCCCCGCGCCGCTGCGTCCGAGCCCGGTCCGCAGGAAGCGGCGGACCGACCGGGCGGCGACGTCGAGGGCGAGGCGAAGCCTGGCGGCGTCCACGGGATGACCGTCGGGGACCGGGGCGTCGAGGATCGCCAGGGCGGCGAGGCCCTGGGCGGCGCGGACCGTCGCCACGCGGAGGTCGAAGGGTCCGACCGGCTTGCCGAAGACCGCGCCCTTGCCGAAAGGAATGTTGCGGATGTCTTTCGGCGGCGTCTGGGCGGCGAAGAACCACGCCCGCTCGGCCAGGTGGTTCCGCACGCGCTCGCGGAGCTGCTCGTCCCACGCTTCCGCCGCCAGGTCGTAGGCCAGCGCCAGTCCGGCGACGTGCCGGGCCCGTTCCAGCGTGGGGTCGGCGTCGCCGGAGGCGGTGTTGGGCTTCCAGCCTGCCAAGGCCGCGGCGGCCGAGGCGGCGCAGCGGTCGCGATCGCCTGCACCGCCGAGCAGGGCGTAGCGCAGGGCGTGCCCGGCGGCGCGGGTCGCGGGCGAGCCCGCGGCGGGCGCGTCGTCGCGCGGGTAGAGCGTGCGGTCGAGTTGGGCGAGCAGTTCAC
Source organism: uncultured Planctomycetaceae bacterium (assembly GCA_964439555.1). Taxonomy (GTDB): domain Bacteria; phylum Planctomycetota; class Phycisphaerae; order SM23-33; family SM23-33; genus CAYTQL01. Next base: position 13,446 of record CAYTQL010000023.1, read on the forward strand.
CCGCGGCGTGGCCCTTGGCGCGTTCGGCGAGTGCCTTCCAGCGTTGGGGGTCGGTCAGGAGTCGCGGATGCTTCGGGAGCGCCGCGGCGTCGCGGGCGTCGCCGAGTCTGACGAAGCGCCCGTGGGCGGCGACCGGCGGGACCTCCGGGCCCCCGAGCGGCCCGCCGCCGCGGGGGACGTTGAGCACGCTGGCGGTGGCGCCGTCGCGCAGCCCGCCCAGCCACAGCGCCTTGCCCGGGGCGCCCATGGCGTCCCACAGCGCCTGGGCTTCGCGCTCGTCGAGCCCGGACCACCGGGCCGCGTAGCCGCCGCGGTAGTCGTGCACGTCGCGGTCGAGGTCCAGCTCGATGACCCCCGTCCCGCCGGTGTACAGCGGCGGATAGGGCAGGACGGTCAGCTCGATCTTCGCCTTGAGCTTCGCGTCGGTCTGCTCGACGTCCAGGAGGCGTCCGCGGTGTTCCAGGCCCGGCGTGGCGAAGAGATACGCCCACACGTCGCGGCTGAGCTTCCCGTCCCGCCAGGTCAGCTCCAGTTCGAAGTCCCGCAACCCGCGGGGCAGCCCCCTCGCGGAGAGGGGAACCGATTCATCCAGCGTCAGGCGCAGCACGCCGGTTCGCCCGGCGGGCTCGCCCCGCGCGACATCGAGGAGCGAGAACGCGGCTGCGAGCAAGATGAGGGTCCAGCGTTTGTGGGGCGACATCGTCACTCCCGTAACCTCCGGCCCGCGGGAGCGTAACGACCCCGCCCGGGCGGCTCGTGAACAACGGTAGGCTCTTGTCCTTCATTCAATGGGGAAGACGCCCCGGAGTCGCGATGCACTATCGACGCCGGCGGTCTATTTCGGCACGATCCAGATGTTCCGGTACTGGAGCGGGTTGCCATGGCCCTGGAGCTTGATGGGCCCGGGCTTGCCGCCCTGCTTCCGCCCGCCGCCGGTGCCCTTGGGGAGCTTCTGGTCCTCGTGGATGACCACGCCGTTGTGCCGGACGGTCATCTTCGCGGGGGTGGCGACCTTCCCGTCCTCGCCGAGTTCGGCGTTGGTGAATTCCACGTCGTAGGTCTGCCACTGGAGCGGCGGGAGGCACATGTTCACCTTCGGAGCGGCCGTCTTGTAGATGCCGCCGCACTCGTTGTTGCGCCCCTCGAGCCCGAAGGAATCGAGGACCTGCACCTCGTAGGTGTCCACCTGGTAGACCCCGCTGTTCCCGCGTCCCTGCCCGCGGGCGTGGGGGCGGTAGGGGAGCATGAACTCGACGTGCATCGTGTAGTCGTCGAAGCTCTTGCTGGTGCGGATGTCCCGACCGTCGGTGTTGAGCAGCTTGGTCTGGTCGTCGAACCGCCCGCCCTTGAAGTTCTCCATGTCCTCCTTCGAGCCGCTGAACAGCATGATCGCGCCATCCGGCGGAGCGGCCCCGAGGGTCGGGCTCTTGCGGACGGTGTGTTTTGCTTCGAGCGTCTTGCCCGATCCGCTCTTGCCGGTCATCGTCTCGCCGGCGATCTTCAGTTCCCACGGCGCGTGCCCGGTCGGGGGGTACTTCTTCGTGGCCGAGAAGCTCTCGCCCTTGCCGAGGTACTTCTTCTTTCCCTCGGGCGGCGCAAAGGTCGCGGCGTTCTCGCCGGTGACGGTCCCGTCGGCGAGGGAGCGATTCTTTCCGTCCCAGCCCGCTCCGGGCAGTCCGCCGGGGTAGATCACGGCCTGGAGGTGCTTTCCGCCGAGGGCGATCACCTGCACGCCGACGGGCTTGTCCTCGTCGCCGTCGAACGTGCCGACGTACTCGCCCTGGACGGTGAAGGCGGGGTCGTTTTCGGCGGCCTTGTCCGCGGAGGTCCAGGTGGGGCTCTTGCGCCCGGCGCGGGAGACGGCGGCTGCACAGGCGATCAACAGCGCCGCGACGGCGATGCGCTTCGTGAGGTTCCATTGACGTGAGTTCATGGGGGGCTCCCTTTGCGGACCATCGGTTTGGGGGCGACAGGGGCGAGACGCTCCGAATCCGGGCGTACGCTCCGTTCATCTAACGGCGTCCTGCGTTCGAGGCTTCGCGAAAAGTGTGGGAGGAAAGGTTTGCGCCCTACGCAATTGCTTTTCCAGTTTTCCGCATTGACGGGCAGATGGGTAAGTGGTAAAATCATGTTCTCCTGTAGTCAATGGTAGTACCCCCTATGGCTGAACAGACCGATCTGCGGAAGCTGCTGGTTCTTCGGGGTCCGGGCCTGGAGGGTGACGGTTCTCTCGAACCCATCTCCCGGCATTTCGAGACCCTCACCGTCGAAGACTTGGACGACGCTTTGGATGCGTTGCGTCGCGAGCGGTTCGACGCGGTGCTCGCGGAGGTGGGCGACTTCCTCCCCCTCGAGCGCGGGAAGGCGACCCACCAGGCGTCGGTCCTGCTGGAGACGATCGGCGACGGCGTGTGCATCGTCGGCGCGGGAGGGGAGCTTCTCTGGGCCAACCAGCGGATGCGCCGTTTGCCCGCCCACGTCATCGAGCGCCTCCGGAGCCTGTGCCGCAAGGCCTACGAGCACTTCGCCGGCGAGCAGCGCTCCGCGAGCGACCGCGCCAAGCGCTACAGCCTCCTGCCCGGCGACGGGAGCTACTACGAGGTCGTCTGCTCGCCCGTGCGGGACCGCGAGGGGCTGCTCCGCCAGGTCGCCGTGGTGGTCATCGACGCCACCCGCCAGCGCCGTCAGCAACTCAAGATCAACGCCA
>CAYTQL010000024.1:0-5541 GCA_964439555.1 uncultured Planctomycetaceae bacterium
CACAGGCCGGGGCGGGCGCCCCCGGTGTGGGGTCGCCGCCCGACCGGGCGCCGAAGCCCGTCTCCGCCGCAAATCCGTCTGATCCCTGATTGCCCCCTACCGCGATATTCGCGCGCCGCCGCCGCCCATGGCTTTCTCGGTTTCGGCGCGGGTCGCCCAGTTCATGTCGCCGGGGAAGGTGTGGGCGAGGGCGGAGTAGGCGGCCGCGAACTCGCACGCCTCGGCCGGGGCTTTCCCGTCGAGCAGGGCGGTCGCCAGCCCGGCCGAGAAGCTGTCGCCGCCGCCGACGCGATCGACGATCTCCAGGTTCTCGTAGATTCGCGAGAGGTGGAACTGCTCGCCGTCGAACAGCAGGGTCCGCCAGTCGTTGAGCAGCGCGGTCTTCGCGTCGCGGAGGGTCGTGCCCACCATCTCGACGTTGTCGAAGCGTTCGACCGCTTCGCGGACGACGGACTTGTAGCTCTCGGGGTCGAGCTTGGAATAGCTCTGATCGGTCCCGGCGGCCTTGATGCCCAGGCACTTCTCGAAGTCCTCCTCGTTGCCGATGAGGACCTTGACGTGGGGGACGATCTGCTCGTTGACCTTGCGGGCCTGCTTGGCGGTCCAGAGCTTGCCGCGGAAGTTCAGGTCGTAGCTGGTGCGCACGCCGGCGTCGCTGGCGGCGCGGAAGGCGGCGATGACCGTCTCGGCGAGCGTCTCGCTCAGCGCGGGGGTGATCCCGCTGATGTGCAGCCACCGGACGTCCTCGAGCAGCGCCGCCCAGTCGAGCATCTCCGGGGTGGTCTTGCTGATCGCGGTGTGTCCGCGGTCGTAGGTGACGCTCGCGGCGCGGGGCCCGGCGCCGATCTCCAGGTGGTAGAACCCGGTACGGGTGTGCCCGACGCCGTCGAAGGGCTCCCAGAGCACGTGGGAGGTGTCCACGGCGTGCTCGCGGGCCTTGTTGGCGATGAACCGCCCGGCCCAGGTGTCCACCAGGCGGGAGACCCACGCGGTCCGCAGCCCCAGGCGCGCGGCGTTGACCGCGACGTTCCACTCCGCCCCCCCGACCGAGAGGTCCAGGCGGTCGCATTGCTCGAGACGGCGGTGTTCCGGCGTGCTCAGCCGGACCATCGCCTCGCCGAAAGTCATCAGATCGTATGCCATGAGGCGTCCTTTCGTTTGCGGCACATTGTGCCGCGGCGCGGGCGTTTGTCAACGACAGGGATCAGCGATCAGGCGGGGCTGCGGCGCGAATGCGCTTGGTCGTGGACGCGGCTGATGCTGTTCTTTGCGTCTTGTTTCTTCGCCGCCTTCGCGGCGCGGGCTTCGGCGCCCGGGCAGGCTGCGAGGTCGGATCGCGCTGCAAGTCTCCCCGATCGCTGATCCCTGCTGCCCGATTGCTCGCCGCGCGGCGCTTGATTCGTCTGCCGGCAATCCGTACCTTCTTCGGCGAATGGACAATCTGCCTCCCATCGCGATTATCGGGCCCGGCGTGGTCGGCACGGCGCTGGGGACGCTCGCCGCCCGCGCGGGTGTGAGCATCGCCGCCATCGGGGGGCGGGACATTTCCGCCGCCCGCGCCGCGGCCGGGCGGATTGGCGAAGGCGTCCGCGGCTGCGGGCTCACCGAGGCCGCCGGGGCCGGGCAACTCGTATTGCTGACCGTCAGCGACGACGCGATCGAGGAGGTCTGCACCCACCTCGCCGGCGCGCAGGCCCTCTCGCCGGACGCCATCGTGCTGCACTGCTCCGGGGCGCTGTCCAGCGAGGTGCTCGGCACCGCCGACCGCATGGGCTGCGCCGTCGGGTCGCTGCACCCGCTCCAGACCTTCCCAACCGTGGACGCCGCCGTCGAGAGCCTCCCCGGGACCACCTTCTTCGGCGAAGGCGAGGACCGGGCCGTCGCGGCCGGTCGAATGCTGGCCAAAGCAATCGGCTGCTTCTTCATCCGTGTGGACCCCGAGGCGAAGGGCCTCTATCACGCCGCGGCCGTGCTGGCGTGCAACTACATTCCCACGCTCATCTACGCCGCGCTGGAGGCGGCGGGCACCGCGAAGATCGACTCGGAGACGTTCCTCAAGGCCCTGGCGCCGCTGGTGAAGGCGACCGCCGAGAACGCGACCCGCGAAGGCCCGGCCGCGGCATTGACCGGGCCGATCGCCCGCGGCGACATCGCCACCGTCCGCAAGCACCTCCAGGCCCTCCGGGGCGGGCTCGGCGAGGTCGAGACCCTCTACCGCGCCGCCGGACTGTGCACCGTGGACCTCGCGATGCACAAGGACACCCTCAGCCCCAACACCGCCGCCGAACTGCTCAAGCTGCTGTCTCGCCGTTAGCCCGTCGTTCCCGGTCGAGCGACGTCACTCGTAGCTGCACAGTTCGCTCGATCCCCCTGGCGATGCTCGAACGCCCGAAGAAACCGTTCATGCGATGTCATCCCGGCCATGGAAGTCTCCAAGCAACAGCGATTCACCACAGAGGGGTGGGGCTACAGAATGCGACTCCTGAACCAGGGGGCCCGCTTCTACCGCAGGGCACTTGACCGCCACAAGGGGCGGGCGTATTTTCGTGCCCCATGCCTGCGACACTCATCGACGGAAAAGCCGTCGCCGCCGAGGTCCGCTCCCGCCTGGCCGAAGAGGCCGCCGAGCTGACCGACGCCGGGCGAACGCCCCACCTCGTGGCCGTGCAGGTCGGGGAGAACCCCGCCAGCCGCCTCTACACCGAGCAGCAGCGCAAGACCTGCGAGGCGATCGGCGTCGGCTACCACCTGCTGGAGCTGCCCGCCGAGACTACCCAGCGCCAGATCTCGGACGCCATCGAGGAACTCAACGCCGACACCGAGGTCACCGGGGTGATCCTCCAGATGCCCACGCCCGAGGGGATCGACACCCGCGCCGCCCAAGCGGTGATCGACCCGGTCAAGGACGTCGAGGCCGTCACGCCGGTGAACATGGAGAAGCTCTTCTACGGCGACTGCGTCGTCGCCCCCTGCACCCCGATGGCGGCGATCGACCTGCTCCGCCGCGCCGCCGCCGAGCACTGGGGCGGCGAGGCGCCCCTGGCCGGTCGGGAGGCGGTGGTCATCGGGCACAGCGAGATCGTCGGCAAGCCGATGGCGATGATGCTCCTGGCCCGCCGGGACACCGCGCCGACCGTCACCGTCTGCCACATCGCCACCCGCTCGCTCGCCGAGCACACCCGTCGGGCGGAGGTGCTGATCGTCGCCGTCGGCGCCTCTCAGCGCCGCTGGCTGCGCTACCGCGACGCCCTGCGCGCCGGCGACGCGCCCGAGCGTCCCGACCTCAGCCCGCTGATCGGCGCCGAGATGCTCCGCCCTGGCGCGATCGTCATCGACGTGGCGATCAACCGCATCCCCCGCGCCCTGGACGCCGACGGCCGGGCCGTCAGGAAACCCAACGGCAAGGCCGACATGATCACCGCCGGCGACGTGGACTTCGACGCCGCCCGCGAGAAAGTCGCCGCGATCACCCCCGTTCCCGGCGGCGTCGGACCGGTCACCGTGGCGATGCTGCTGCGGAACACCATCGCCTGCGCCGCCCGGCAGGTGTAGCGGCCCCGAAGCCCGATTCCGGGCGGGACGCCCAACGCTGCGCGGAACGGACCGCATCCGATCGGGCGTCCGAGGGTTCTATCTGCGGGAGATTCGATGCGCGTCCGATCATCACATGTCGCGATCGTCGTGGGCGCCCTGCTGCTCGCGGCGCGCGCCGCCGGGGACGCCCCCGGGACCGGCCCGGCCGGGGAGCCCTACCGCCCGCCGGTGATCCGGCTCGCCCACGGACCGCTGGCGCTGGAAATCCTGCGCCCGCGACGGGAAACGTTCGAGACGGGCGTCTGGCCGGCGGCGTACGGCGGCCTGCGGTTCGACTTCTCGGGCATCGTCAGCATCGCACGGTACAAGGACCGGGCATTCATCGGCCTGCCGGGCGACGCGGGGGCGGGGCGTCACGCCCTGGGGACCTCCGACGAGTTCAAGCCGCTGCTGGACCTCGACGAGGGGCGCGGGCGAATCCGCGTGGGCGTGGGAATCCTCGAACGCCGCACGCTGCCCTCGGGCAAGCGGGTCCACGGGCTCGGGGAGACCTTCCCGTGGCACGTCGAGCGGTCCGAGCGGGCGGTCACCTTCCGCCAGCAGGTCGACCGCCGCCCGTGGGGCTACGACTACACCAAGCGCCTGGAGATCGACCCGAGCGGGCGGGTGCTCACGATCCGTCGGACGTTGACCAACACCGGCCCGCGCCGCCTGGAGCTCCGCCACTACTGCCACAACTGGCTCCGCGTGACGCGGAACACCGGTCCGGGGCATGTGATCGAGCTGCCCTTCGCCCCCGAAGCGGGCGGCAAGTTCATCGGGCGGGTCGACGGGAGGCGAATCCGCCTGCGGGACCTCGGCGAGGCGAAAGCGTCCTTCGCGGCGCTGCGGGGCATGAGCAGCGCCGGGCTCAACAACATCCTCCTCCGCCACGAACCCAGCGGCGCGAGCCTGTGGATCCAGGGCGACTGGGCGCCCCCGGACGACCCTCGAAGGCAGTTCGCCCTGTACGTCACCCCCACGGCCGTGTGCCCGGAGGTGTTCATCAAGCTCGACCTCGCCCCCGACCAGACGCGGACCTGGACTGCGCGGTACGTCTTCTCCGCCCCGCCCCACGACGCGGCCGAGGTGCGGGCGGTGCTGCGGACCGTCCTGCGGGCGATGGAGCTGGACTCGCCCCGCGGGGTCGGGGCGGTGCTGGAGCTGCTGCGGTTCCTCCTGCCAGGCAGTTCGATGCTTCCGAAGCGGAACGTCTGAGAGCCGTGATCCCCGGGGTGCGGTTTCACTCGACCCGCGATTGCTCCCCTTCCGCCGCCGGGTAGAGCCGCTCCAGGACGCGTCGCCACTGCTCGGCGCTCTTGATCGCCACGAACGCCATGCGAACCTGCTTGGGCGAGGGGTGCATCCGCCCGTACTTGATGCCGAACTTCCGCATGATCCGCGTGGCCTTGAGCGCACCGTAGTGTTCCTCGGCGAGGGCGTAGTGGTCTTCGAGCACCCGGCGCTGCTCGGCGAGGGGCGGGCGGTACGGGTCCCGGCCGGCGGCGACGTCGGCGACCTGGCGGAAGAACCAGGGGTTGCCGATCGCCCCGCGGGCGGCGAGGGCGGCGTCCACCCCGGTCTGCTCCAACATGGCGATCGCGTCGGCGGGGCGCTTCACGTCGCCCGAACCGATGACCGTCCGGTCCGGGAACCGCGCCTTGACCGTCGCGAGGAACGCCCAGTCCGCCCGGCCGCGGTAGATCTGCTCGACGCTGCGGGCGTGAACGCAGATGCCCGCGACGCCGGCGTCGAACCCCGCCTCGGCGATCCGCCAGAAGGCGTCATCGTCGTCGGCGTCGGCGAAGCGGCGGCGGAGCTTGAGGGTCACCGGGCGGTCGGCCGTCTCCAGCACCGCGCGAACGATCTTCACGGCCTGGTGCGGGTCGCGCATCAGGTATCCGCCGCGGCGGCGGCGCAACGCCTTGCGGACCGGGCAGCCGAAGTTCAGGTCCACCACGTCGAAAC
>CAYTQL010000024.1:5551-9993 GCA_964439555.1 uncultured Planctomycetaceae bacterium
ACCTCGACGGCAGAGGTAGGCGGCCCCCGCGGCCATGGTTTCCGGAACGCCGCCGATGATCTGCGCCGCGATGGGGTGCTCGGACTCGTCGGAGCGGATCATCCGCTCGCGGGCCTTGCCGGGGACGTCCAGCAGCCGGTCGAGCATCATCTCCGTGGCGGTGTAGGCCGCGCCGAAACGGCGGCAGATGCGCCGGTAGGGGTAGTCCGAGTAGCCCGCCAGCGGGGCGAGCACCACCGGGGAGGCGATCTCCACCGGGCCGAGGTGAAAAGGGTTCAGTTCCGTCATGGCGGGGCGTAGTATAGCAGGCGTCGAGGGCCCGCCATGAACCGCCTGTTCATCCCGCTTCCGCTGCTGCTCGCCTGCACCGCCTGCGCCGGCGGTCCGCAGGTCGAAACCGACGCCCGGAAGCTTTCCAACCTCGCCGACCGGCGCATCGACGAGAGCAGCGGGCTCGCCTGCTCCCGGCGGAGGAAGGGGCTCTTCTGGACGCACAATGACTCGGGCGACAAGCCGCGACTCTACGCCGTCAACGCCCGCGGACGGACCGTCGCGACCCTGACGGTCGCCGGGGCGAAGAACCGCGACTGGGAAGACCTTTGCAGCTTCACGCTGGAGGACAAGCCCCGCCTGCTGGTCGGAGACATCGGGGACAACAGCGCCCGCCGGCGCGACTGCACGCTGTACCTGCTCGGCGAACCGCGCCTCGCCGGCGACAAGCTCCGCCAGGGCGTAACCGTCAAACCGCTGATGACCCTCCCCTTCCGCTACGCCGACGGGCCCCGGGACTGCGAATCCCTGGCGATGGACGCCGAGGCCCGGACGATCTACCTGGTCTCCAAGCGGGAGCATCCGCGGAAGGTGTACGCCCTCCCGCTGCCTAAGCGCCCGCCCGCCGGGCCGCTGACGGCCAAGCCCGTCGCCACGCTGAAGATTCCCCATCCGACGGGGATGGACATCTCCGCCGACGGACGCCGGGCGGTCGTGGTCACCTACACCGACGCGTGGCTCTACCGCCGCGAAGGCGGGCAGTCGTGGGCCCGGGCGTTTGCGGGCCGACCGCTGCGCGTCCCGCTGCCGCTGCGCCGCCAGGGCGAGGCGGTCTGTTTCGGCCCGGACGGCGCGAAGCTCTACCTGACCCGCGAGCACGCCCGCAGCCCGCTGTGGGAAGTCCGCCTGAAGGCGCGGAAGGAGGACGACCGGTGAGCGGCCCGCTGCCCGTGGCGTGGGTGTCGCTGGGCTGTCCGAAGAACCTCGTGGACTCCGAGTGCATGCTCGGGGCCCTCGCCGAGCGCGGGCTGCTGGTCGGCGCGCCGATGGAGGAGGCCGAGGTGATCGTGATCAACACCTGCTCCTTCATCGCCGCGGCCCGGGACGAAGCCCGGGCGGTGATCGCCGAGGCGGTCGCCCTGCGCGATGCGGGGCAGGCCCGCCGCGTGGTGGTCACCGGGTGCATGCCCACGCACCGCGGAGCGACGCTGCGGACCGAACTGGGCGTGGACGCGGTGATCGGCGTGGACGCGCGGGACGCGATCGTCGATGCCGTGCTGGGTTCCGGGCCGCTGGAGCGCCTCGGCCGGCCGGACGCGCCGCCGCCGCCGGACGCGGGACGCTTCCGGCTGACCCCCCGCCACACCGCCTACCTGCGCATCGCGGAGGGCTGCTCGCAGAAGTGCACGTACTGCACCATCCCCGCCATCCGCGGGCCCTACCGCTCCAAGCCGCCCGAGGCGGTGCTGGACGAGGCGCGGGAGTTGATCGCCGACGGCGCGCGGGAGCTGAACATCATCGCCCAGGACACCACCGCCTACGGGTCCGACACGGGCGGAACGACGCTGGCCGGGCTGCTCCGCCGGCTCGACGCCCTCGACGACGCCGCGTGGATCCGCGTGCTCTACACCTACCCGCGCCGGTTTACCGACGAGCTGATCGACGCGATTGCCGAGTGCCCGCGGGTGCTGCCCTACGTGGACCTTCCGCTCCAGCACGTCGCCGACGGCGTGCTCAAGCGCATGGGGCGCGGCGTGACGTACGAGCAGATCGAGCGGCTCCTCGACGCCCTGAGACGGCGCGTCGACCGCGTCGCGCTGCGGACCACCTTCATCGTCGGCTTCCCCGGCGAGACGGAGGCGGACTTCGCGCAGTTACTCGAGTTTGTCCGCCGCCGGGAGTTCGAGAACCTCGGAGTCTTCGAATACTCCCCCGAGCCCGGCACGCCCGCCGCGAAGCTTCCCGACCGCGTCCCCGACGCGGTCAAGGCCCCACGGGCCGAGCGGGTCATGCTCGCCCAGCAGGAGATCGCCTTCGCCGCCAACCGCCAAAGGATCGGGCAGGAGTTGACCGTCCTCGTCGACGGGCCCGACGCCGAAGGCCGGACGCTCGCCCGGACGCAGTTCCAGGCGCCGGACATCGACGGCGTCTGCATCCTCACCAACCCCGCCGAGCCCGGAACGATGCTGCGCGTCACCGTCACCGACGCGGCCGGGTACGATCTCGTGGTGCGACCGGTCACGTAGTCCTGTCGCCCTGTCGCTCCCGTCTTCCCGGCGGTTCAGACCGCCCACGGCTGCCAGAGGCCGAAGGTCGCCCCGATGGTCAGGCGGGTGGCGATATTGGCGTAGACTCCGGCGACCAGGTCGTCGGCGGCGACCCCCCATCCGAGCTTGAGGCGTTCGGCGCGGTTCGCGGGGAAGAGCTTCGAGATGTCGAACAGGCGGAACGTGACAAAGCCGATCCCCCCGACGAGCCACCACCGGTCCGGGGAGGTCCCGGCGGGGATCAGCAGGAAGGTCAAGGCCTGCCCGGCCCATTCGTCCGCCACGCAGTGCCCGGGGTCCTTCCGCCCCCAGGTTTGCTCGACGAAAGCCCCGAGCGTCACGCACCCGGTCGTCCAGAGCACGATCGACGCCGCCAAGGCGATGGCCATCGGCGCCCACGCGCCGGCGAAGACCCACGCCGTCAGGACCCACACCGCCGCGGCGCCCAGCGAGCCCCACGTTCCCGGGGCCCCGGGCAGGTAGCCCAGGCCCAGCCCCGTTACGATCAATCGTTTCCAGACGCCGGACATCTATCCTCCCACGCCGAAAACCAGCACCGCCAGCACCACGATCGCCAGCAGAATGCGATAGATCCCGAAGGGCGTCAGTCCGTGCGCCGTCAGCCAGCGAACCAGCGCCTTGACCGAGATCGCCGCGACCACGCAGGAGACCGCCAGCCCCACCAGCAGAGGCAGCGGGCCGACGTACTGCACCAGCGCGTCGCGGGACTTGGTCGCCTCGTAGAGCGTCGCACCGCCGAGCGTGGGCAGCGCCAGCAGGAAGCTGAACTCCGCGGCCGCGACCATGTCCAGCCCCACCACCAGCCCGGCGACGATGGTGACCATGCTCCGCGAGGTCCCCGGCCACATCGCCAGGCACTGGGCGAGCCCGATCAGCAGCGCCTGGGTGAAGGTCATGTTCGCCAGCGTGCTGCGCCCCCGCCCGTGCCGCCCGCGGAGCCGGTCGGCGAGGATCATTGCCCCCCCGCCGACGGCCAGGGCGACCGCCACCGGCAGCGGGCCGAAGAGGTACGCCTTGATCTGTTCACGGAACAGCAGCCCCACCACCGCCGCGGGAAGAAACGCCACCGCCAGCAGCCCGACCATCCGCAGCCCGCGCGGGCTCTTGCCTACCAGCCCGGCGGCCATCTGACCGCAGCGCCGCCGGTAGAGCCCCAGCACCGCCAGGACCGCCCCGAGCTGAATGACGATGTCGAAGGCGTCGACGGCGCGGGCCCGGGGGGACTCGTCCTCGCCGAGCCCCAGCCAGTGACCGACCAGGATCAGGTGCCCCGTGGAGCTGACCGGGAGGTACTCGGTGACGCCCTCGACGACGCCGAGGATGAACGCCTCGACCAACGTCACCCGCGGGGCGTCGGGCCCGGGCGGCGCGGGGGCGGCGCGCGTCGGGGGTGCGGCGCCGGGCAACTCGCGGATCGGCTCGGGTTCCTCCAGCGGGCGCAGCTCGGGCGCCGCGGGGCGCGTCGCGGACCCCTGGGCGGGCGCGAACGCCGCCGCCGAAAGCACGAGCACCAGAATGCTCCAGACCCGGCCGTCCATTGGTGCCAGAGGCTACCGCCGCCGCGAGCGGATGTCCACAGCTCCGCCGCGCGAGGACGGGGGGACCCCAAGCCGGGCAGCCGATGCCCCCGACCGGCCGCGCCGCCGCAGCGCACGAGGAATCCGCTCCCTGCGCCGCGGCGCTGTGCTACACTGGACGATCCCGCGCGACCCGCGGGCCCGGCGGATCGGTTAGGCTAAGAAAGACATCGCCACGATCTCCGCGACCTCAGCGTTGCGTGACCCCAACCAGTTATTTTTTTGCGTTGATGTTGCTTTTTGATTAAGATACCGACCGGTCAATTCGATATCCATCACAGGCATATAATGATAGATCAGTTTCAAG
>CAYTQL010000024.1:10003-16141 GCA_964439555.1 uncultured Planctomycetaceae bacterium
ACGAACGTTTGATGATCATTCCCCGACTGCTTTACCGGCTCATCCGCACGACGCGGCCTCGCCTGCTCTGGCGGTTCGTGTGGGACTTCGCCCTCCGCGGGACGCTGTCGGTCCGCCGCTACCAGAAGCGCAAGGCGCGCGGCAGCCAGTTCCCCCCGTTCATCTACATCTCGGTCACCAACGAGTGCAACCTGCACTGCCAGGGCTGCTGGGTCAGCGTGGACGCCCCGACCGTCCGCGTCGAGGCGCCCGAGCTGGACCGGATCATCCGCCAGTCCCGCCGCCGGGGCGTGCGGTTCTACGGCATCCTCGGCGGCGAGCCGCTGCTGCACCCGGACATCCCCGCCCTCTTCGAGCGGCATCGCGACTGTTACTTCCAACTCTTCACCAACGGAACGCTGATGACCGACGAGGTCGCCGACCGCATCGCCGAGGCCGGGAACGTCACTCCGCTGGTGAGCATCGAGGGCGACGAGGTCGTCAGCGACATCCGCCGCGGCGAGGAGGACGTCTTCGCCCAGTCGATGCGCGGACTGCGGATGTGCCTCGAGCGGGGCATCATCACCGGCGTGGCGACCAGCGTGTGCAAGAGCAACATGAACGCCCTGGTCTCCGAGGCCTTTCTCGATCGGCTGATGGACCTCGGCGTGCACTACGTGTGGTACTACGCCTACCGCCCGTCCGGGCCCGACCCGTGCCCGCACCTGGCGCTGGACGCCGACGAGATCGTCGCCCTGCGCCGCTTCTGCGTGGAGATGCGCTGCCGCAAGCCGCTGACCATCGTGGAGACCTACCACGACGCGGACGGGGGCGCCCTGTGCCCCGCGGCGGAGGGGATGAGCTACCACATCAACTCGTGGGGCGACATCGAGCCCTGCCCGCCGATCCAGTTCGCCGTGGAAAACCTCCGCGACGACGAGGATTTCGTCCGGCAGATCGAGACCTCGCAGTTCATCCGCGACTTCCGCGAGTTCTGCCGGGACCGGACCCGGGGCTGCGTCCTGCTGGAGGAGCCGGAGAAGCTCGACGAGTTCCTCCGCGCCCATTGCGCCCGGGACACCACCGGTCGGGGCACGGGCTACCAGGAACTGGCCGCGATGTGCCCCCGACCGTCCCAACACCTCGTCGGGCGGGAAATCCCCGAGAAACACTGGGCTTACCGCTTCGCCAAGAAGCACTGGTTCTTCGGCTTCGGGGGGTATGCGTAGCGGCAGGGCTCAGGGACTGCGCCGACGCCAGCCCACGCTTGGCGACCCACGGTCTTCGACGATCAGCCGGGCCGAGCCCTCCGCGGGCTTTGTGCTGAATCGCTTGATGTGCTTCTGGTAACTCATCAGGCCGATGAACAGCCAGATTCCCGCGGCCACCAGGAGGATCGCCCCGACCGCCCAGCGGATCGGTCTGACGCGTCGCAGGGCGAGCACCAGCGGAGTGAGCACACCGCCGAGCCCGGTCAGGAGGAACCCGATCGCCGCGAGGGTCGGCGAGCGGGTCAGCCCCAGATGGAGGATGCTCCAGCCGACGATGATCGCCGTGAGCCCACCGACGAACGCCGCGATCCCCAGCGGGAGCAGGTCCCAGTCGAAGGCGATGCTCACGGCCGCGCCGAGCAACAGCGCTCCGAACAGGAGGGTCAGTTCGCCGAACGCCACGTTCGCCCACGTCAACGGCGGCTGCCCGTTGCCGAGCGGCCAGGTGACCGTCATGATCAACCCGGCGCAGAAGGCGATGAGCCCGGGCACGCCCAGCGCCGTCGCCCAGTGCCTCCGGACGGGCGCATCGAGGGCAACGATGAACAGCAGCGCCACGGCCGCGAGGCCGGCGACCATGTTGACGAGCATCACGGTGACGTAGTCGATGAACATCGGCTGCCCTTTCGTTTGAGGTGCTCAATAGCGCCGAAGCGCCGGCATTTGCGCAGCCCGGTTGCCTCGGTCGAGCCCGCGGCTCCTTCGTGCAATTCTACGCATTGCGGGTCTTCCGGACCCGGATCGGGACGCCGCCGAGAACGGTTGGGCTCTGATAAAGTGTTGATGAAGGGCTCGGCAAACACAACCTCTGGTCTTGCGGGGCTCGGCGGATTTCATATATAGTGGCTCTCGGCAGGTCGCCAGCGGCGAATGCCGCCGGGGCGCGACCGCCAGGGAGCTGAACCGATGTCTCCTGACGCCACCGCATTGGACAGTCACGTCCTGGTGCTCAACAAGCACTACGCGGCTGTCCGGGTCATCAGCGCCCGTCGGGCGTTCTGCATGCTCTTCAAGGGCATCGCGGAGATCGTCTCCACCGACGAGCGCAACTGGGAGACCCACGATTTCGATTCCTGGCGGGAGCTCTCGGCCTACCGGGCGAAGTACGAGCGGGACCATCACGACTGGGTCCGGTGCGTCACCTTCGAGCTGGCGGTCCCGCGGATCATCCGCCTGCTGTTCTACGACCGCCTCCCCCGCCGTCCGGTGAAGTTCAACCGGCGGAACATCTACGCCCGCGACCGCAACCGCTGCCAGTACTGCGGGAAGCGTTTCCCCATGAGCGAGCTGAGCCTCGACCACGTCGTGCCCCGCTCGCAGGGCGGCGGGACTACCTGGGCGAACATCGTCTGCTCCTGCGTCAAGTGCAACGTCCGCAAGGGCGGGCGGACGCCCAAAGAAGCCGGCATGCGCCTGATCACCAGGCCCGTCAAACCCAAACGCTCCCCCGTGATCACACTCCGCCTGACCCACGAGAAGTACCGCTCGTGGAAGCAGTTCCTCAACGAGGCGTACTGGAACGTGGAACTGAGGGACTGAGGGGAATCGGGCGGTTTCGCCAGAGGCGCCGCGCGGCGGACCTGGTACGCGGGGTGAAGCGTCCATCGCAGATTTCGAATGCCCCCTGACGCTGCGCCCCCGCCGATCGGCCGATCACGCCCGTCGCCTGCGCGCGGCAATCCGCAATGCCGTTCAGTTTCTCTCCACCTTCTCCAGGCTCAGGTTCCCCTTTTCGCGGGCGAAGCGGACGGACATGCCGTCGGCGGCGACGGTGAGGCGGTCCTCCTCGCTGGTCAGTTCCATCGTTTCGCCGAGGGCGCGGCGGGAGAAGATCGTGGCGACCGTGCACGGGCCCACCGCACCGCCGAAGACGTGCAGCAGGCGGTCGTCGTCGCTGACCTCCCGCGCCTGGGCCGAGAGGTTCACCGTCCCGGCGATCGCGAAATCCAGGGCGCCCCGGATGCCCTTGATCCGCCCGCGGAGCAGCGCGGCGTTCAGGTCGATCTGGCCGCGCGTATGCCAGAAGATCTCCAGCTTCTCCGGCGAGCCGAGGGCGAAATCGTCCACCACGACCAGCGCCCGCTCGGCCGGGGTGGCCGGGTCGAGCAGCATCACGACGTGGCGGTGGAAGCGGACGTCCTCGCCGCAGGCGGCGCCCGCGTCGCAGCAGACCCAGCGGAAGTCCCGCCCGGCCTCGGCTTCGAGGATGCGCCCCTGGGCGTCGAGCATCTGGTCGCGCTCGGCGATGCGGGCGGTGTTGTGGTCCAGGTCGGGGATGTCCCGCCCGATGCCCAGCGAGTCGAACCCGTCGGGCCTCGGGCGCCAGACCGGGTCGATCAGCAGCATCTCCCCGTCCACCTGGAGCTGGATCGTGTTCATGTCCCGGCGGCTGTGAGCCGCCGAGAGGTCGCCCGTCTTGGCCGAGGCGTAGAAGGTCGGTTTCGGCCAGGAATCGGCCAGGGCGGCCCAGCCGATCTGGTGGAAGACCTTCACCGGCTGGAGGTTCTTGGTCTTGTCGGGGACCACTTCGCGCGGGCGCAGCAGCAGCGCCAAACCCGCGTCGGACCACCCGTTGACGCTGACGTCCCGCCCGAAGGCGTAGGTGTCCAGCCACCAGGTGACCTCGGGGAGCACGTAGTGCTTCGAGAGCAGGTAGAAGGCCCCGAACAGCGGGACCACCTGGGAGGTCCCGAACCCGGCCGCCCGACCGTTGGGGGTGAAGTAGACCGGGAAGAGCCCCGTGGCGTCCATGCCCCGCTGGTGGAGCAGCGTCTGGTCGTCCTCGAGGCGGTTGATTCCCTCGGCCGCGAGAAGCACGTAGCGCATGGCGTAAGCCCAGTAGCCGATGCCCTCTTCCCATCCGCCCTCGCGTCCGAGCCCGTTGAAGAAATGTTCCAGACCCTTGCGGGCGGCGTCGGCGACCTCGCTCGCCACGCCGGACGGCTCGTCCTTCAGCGCGGTGGACGCCAGGGCGAGCCCCCCGTTGATCACGGCGTTCCAGGCGGTGCAACTGTGATACCACCACGTGCCTTCTTCCAGCGCCGCGAGGTAGGGCTGGAGGGCCTTCTGCATGACGTTGCGCTGCACGCGGATCCGCTGGGGCTGGGAGAGATCCTCCCAGAGCCAGTCCAGGGCGAGCACCGCCGCCACGACCGCCTCGGACGTGACGATGTCCGCCCCGTGCCCGAACCGCCCGGTCCAGGCGGACCAGCCGCACAGGGCGGCAAGCTCCTCGACGGCGCGATCGTGGTAGGCGCGGTTGGGGTCGATGTGATGGGCGATCAGCAGGTCGATCACGCGCCCCTGGATGCTGCGGACGGCGCGCAACGCGGCCGCGTCGTCGCCCTGTTGGAAGCTCTGGACCCAGTGGGGCTCGGTGAGCGGCGCCGCTTCGAGGATCATCGAGCAGCGCTTCTGGAGCCGGTCATACAGGGCGTCGCAGGGCTTGCGGGCGATACGCTCGCGCAGGCCGGACAGCTCGTCGCGTGTGGCGAGAATTCCGCGTCTCATGCGCCTTCCTCAAGTGACAAGGTCTTCGGTCTGTCAGGATAGAACCGTCCCGCGCGGCTTGCAAGCGCGCCGCGACGGCTCGGCCTGCGGCGCGGGGGTCCATCGGTTGCATTCGCCCCCGGTCGCCCGTAAGAATGTGCACACGGGTCCCCGCCGGCGCAGCGGTCGTCAGCGACGCGGGCTGCCGGGGCTCACTCCCCCCGACCCGGGCGGACCGGACCGACGTTCCCGAAAGGATCGCTCTACTCCGTGGGTAAGACTGGCGATACTCCGAAACTCCGCGACCGGGACCTGCTCCAGCGCCACCTGGACGGGGACCCCGACGCCTTCGAGGCGCTGGTCCAGCGATACCGGCGGGAGCTGTACAACTTCCTCGCCCGGTTTACCGGCAACGCCGCCCTGGCCGAGGACGTCTTCCAGGAGGCGTTCCTCCAGTTGCACATTTCGGCGGGGAGCTTCGACATGTCCCGCCGCCTGAAGCCCTGGCTGTTCACCATCGCAGCGAACAAGGCCCGCGACGCCCTGCGCTCCCGCTGGCGTCGCAAGGCCGCCCCGCTCGACGCCACCGTCGGCGGCGCCGACGGGGAGACCACCGCCTACGTGGACCTGATGCCCTCGGATATGCCGGTTCCCGAGGAATCTTTGCTGAACCAGGAAACCCGGTCCCTCGTACAAGAGGTGGTCAACGAGATGCCCGAGAACCTGCGGAACGTCCTGATCCTCAGCTATTTCAACGACTTCGCGTACAAGGAAATCGCCGAGATCCTCGGGATTCCGCTCGGGACGGTGAAATCGAGGCTCCACGCAGCGGTCAAACATTTCGCCCAAAAGTGGAAAGCAGCGGCGGGAAGGCTCGGAGATGAGTACCGGGAAACCGAATGACGAAGCAGTTCTGATCGACTACCTCCGCGGCGAGCTGGCGGACGCCGAACTCGAGGAGGTCCGCCGACGACTCGCCGGCGACGCGGAGTTCGCCGCGCTGCACGGGCGGATCGCCGACACCTTCAAAATCCTCGCGCTCGCCCCCGAGCGCGAGCCGCCGGAGACCCTCGCCGCCGATACGATGGCCCGCATCCGCCAGGTCCGCCAGACCGAGGCGCTGCTGACCAGCCAGGAAATCTCCCGGCGGGCGGCGCGCCCGAGCTTCTCCTGGCGCGAACTGGCGGCGATGGCGGCGGTGCTGCTGCTCTCGGCGGCGATCTTCATCCCCTCCGTCCAGCAGGCCCGACGCCAGGAGCTGGAGGTCGCCTGCCGGGCGAACCTCGCCGAGATCGGTTCGGGGCTCCAGAACTTCGCGATGGAGAGCGACGGGCGTCTCCCGGCCGCCGGCGAGGCGGACGAGTGGCTCGGCGGGAAGGTGAGCAACTCCGAGGGGCTC
>CAYTQL010000025.1:0-11619 GCA_964439555.1 uncultured Planctomycetaceae bacterium
GACGCCTCCGCGTGGGATCGCTTGGGCGAGGCCCAGCAAGACGGGTTGCTCAAGCGGGCGACGCGCGAGCTGGACGCCGAGCCCTGGGCGGGCGTGCGAGTCGAGTCGGACCAGGAGCGGGCTTTCCCGCGGCTGTCCGACGCGGTCCCCGCCGACGATGGCGGGGCCTACCAGCAAACCTGGGACTGGGACGCCGACGCCGGCGCCTACGTCGTGCCCGAGACCGTCAAGCGGGCATGCTGGCTGCAGGCACTCAGTCATGCGATCGGCGCACGCGACGGTCGGATGGACGACATGCACGACGGGCTCACGAGTCAGTCGGTGGCGGGGATGTCCGAGAGCTATCAAGGCGGGCGTCGGGTGCTATGCCGCCGGGCCTATGACGTCACCCGGCGCTACCGACTCCGCAGCGGCAGGATGGTGTAGCGATGATCACCAATGCGACGCTGACCACGTGGAGCACCCCGTCGGCGGCCGACCGGCGAGGAGAGCGGACCTGGACGGACCAGGACCTGCCCGGGCGCGTGCGGGTGGCCTGCACGCCGATTGCAACCCGGCGGCAGGCCGAGCTGGCGGCCGTGGATCTGACCGGCGAGCTCCAGGTGGTCCTAGACGTCCGCCGTTGGCCGACGCTGCTGATTTGCACCGGGCACCGCCTGGCGGTGACGGTGGACGGGACCGCCAGCGATTTGCTCGAGGTGGTGCTCATCGAGCCGGCGGCGCACGCGGGCGTCGCACGACTGCGGATGACCTGCCGGCGCGTCAGCGGACAGGAGACCTGATGCCCCGAGGCGCTCTACAGTTTGACATGAAACAGTTTTCCGCCCGCCTGCGGGTGCTGGAGCGGCACACAGGCCGCGCGAAGGGCAGGGCTCTGGTCGACGTGGCCGAGCAGGTGATCGGCGGCGCCCAGCAGCGATGTCCTGTGCTGACGGGCGCTTTGCAGGCGTCGGGTACGGTCGAAGAGTCCGACGCCGCCGGCGGAGAGGTCCGGGTCGGGTTCAATACCGACTACGCGGCTGCGGTGCACGAGCGTACCGAGGCGGCGCATCCTCAGGGCGAAGCCCGGTTCCTGACGAACGAGATTCGCGAGGCGCTTCCCCGAATCAACCGCGAACTGGGCGAGCGGATCGCCCGGGAGGCACTGCGCTGAGCGCGAACTACGACAGCCTGGTGGACGAGTTGTGTGCGCACGTGGCCGAGGCCGCGGGGCTCAACTACGAGACGGTCCCGGACGGGCAGAGCCGCAGCCTGTACGCCCACCGCCTGCCCGCCGAGGCGGCCGGGACTGTCACCGTAGTCCGGCTCACCGGCGGCTCGGGAGCAGGCTTTCGCCCGGACGAGCGGGTGCAGATTCAGTGCCGTACGCGCGCGGCGACCGAGCGCGAGGCGCTGCTGCGGGCCGGGGCGATCGCCGCCGTATTCCGCGACCCCGAGCGTTTGCCGACCCGCAACCTCGATCTGACCACGTGGCGTCTGATCCGGATCGACGCCGATCAGCCGCCGAGCACACTGGGCGTCCTGGACGGCGGAGTCGAGGTGAGCTTCAACTGGAGCGTCGCCGCCGTCCCCACGAGTTGAGCAAAGCAAGGAGCACGACATGGCCAAGGACATCACCGCGCTCGCCAGCCGGAGCTACGATCTTTCGCTCGGCGGCTCGAACGTCGGGTACATCGAGGAGATCACCGTGACACGCAGCGTCGAGCTGCGGGACCGCACCGTGCTCCAGCTCGGGTCGCAGGTGCTCGGGCAGGTCATCCAGAGCGTATCGGTGGCGATCAGCGCTCAGCTTCGCGAGGTCACACTGGCGCACCTGGCGCTGCTGTGCCCCTGGTTCCCCACCGCCGGCGAGGTCCTCGGGACCGACCCCGTCCCGCTGAACCCCGAAATCGGCACGGATTTGTACGACTACGCCCAGGCGGCCGTGCTGCACCCTCGCGAGTTGGGCGAGGACACCGGCCAGGACATCAGCCTGCTCAGGGCGGTGGTGATCCCGGATTTCGAGCTCGCCGGCGACGCGGACGAGGATGCGGTCATCCCCGTGACCATCCGCGCCTACCCCGACCGGAGCGAGCTTCCCAGCATCGTGCTGGGCTACATCGGCGCGGCGCCGTAAAGCAAGGAGGTGCAACGATGCAATTCGACATGACCACGCTAGCGCCCTGGGAGTGCACCGTCGTCCGATCGGACGGCACCCTCGCTGGGATCGCAAAGCCGTCGCTGGCCCAGCTCGGCGAGCTGCAGGCCCGTCTGCGCCAGGCCGGCGAGGCCGAGACCGCCCACGAGGCGGAGGAGGCCGAGCAGGCGCTGAGGGCCTACCTCGCCGGCCTGGGCGGTGCGGACTGGTCCGGCCAGGACTACGACGAGCTGATCGCGGCGGCGGGGTTCGTCGCCGCCTACGCGCGGGGCTTCGTGGAGGGAAAAGCGCGCGCCGCGCGGGAGGCGGCCTCGATGCCGCGCGGCGGTCGGGCGACGACGGAGGCCTCGGGCTCTACGTCCTGATCAACACCCTGGCGTCGATTCTGCCCGGCACGCCGGTCGCTCGGCTGTGGGCGATGGATGTCGAGGCGGCCGTCGGGCATCTTCGGGCGCGGGTGCGCATGGCTCAGGTCGCCCGTGAGGCGGCCAGTCGCCGTGGCGGCGGCCACGGCCGGACCCTCCGGCACAACGGCGGTATGGAGTTGCTGGACGGGATGCTCCAGCGCGACGACATACGGACACGAGGAGCGCAGCGACATGATTTTTGACGCCGGCAGCATTGTAGCGAGGATGCGGCTGGACGACTCCTCGTTCGCGGGCGGCATCCTCAAGGCACAGGGCCTCGCGCAGGCCCTCGGCCCGACGGTCAGCACGTTCATGACCAACCCGATCCTCGGCGCGGTCAACGCCATGAAGCAGTTCGTCGGCCTCGCCCGCGAGCAGGAGCGGGCCGAGCAGAAGCTTGAGGCGGTGATTCGCGCGACGGGCGGCGCGGCGGGGTTCACGGCGGAACAACTCAAGACACAGGCCTCGGCGCTTCAGTCGGTGACCACCTACGGCGACGAGACGATCCTCAACGCCCAGGCGATGCTCGCGACGTTCAAAAACGTTTCCGGCGAGCAGTTCACCGACGCCACGAAGGCGATCCTGGACATGTCCACTGTCATGGGCACGGACCTCAAAAGCTCGGCGCTGCAACTGGGCAAGGCCTTGAACGACCCGGCTCAGGGCCTCTCGGCCCTGACGCGCGTGGGCGTCTCGTTCACCCAGCAGCAGATGGACCAGATCAAGGCGATGCAGGCCGCCGGTGACGTGGCCGGCGCGCAGCGGGCCATCCTCGCCGAGCTGCAGGGCCAGTTCGGCGGCGCGGCCGAGGCGGTCGCCGAGGGCGGCGGCCAGTGGGAGCAGCTGCTCAACACCCTCGGGGACGTCGGCGAGCTGATCGGCGGCGCGGTGATGCCCGTGTTCGCGGGCCTCGCCGAGGTCCTCCAGCCGGTGCTGGAACTGCTTGCGCCGCTGATCGAACTGCTCGGCAAGGCGATCAGCGTCATCGGGTCGCCCCTGAGCATGCTGGGCGACATCGTCGGCGATTTGCAGGCGTCCCTCGGCCTCTCCGGCGGGGACGGCGAAACGTCGGTCAACGTGACCGTGGACCCGCAGCGCTCGGCCGCCGAGACGGCGCGCGCCGTCGCCCCGGCGATCAACCGGGCCGGGCGCGGCGCGGTGGCCGACTCGGCCGATTACACGCGGCGGCGGCTCAGCGCCAGCCAGTACGAGAGAGGTATGGTCCTCGGATGAGCGTCGGTTTCTCGTCGGCCATTCTGGCGTGCAGCTTCGGCCCGGCGTCGCTGCGCCTGACCGGCTACCGTCGGTCGGACGAGGCGATCCTCAACGGCCAGGGCGACCGGACCGGCACGGCGCTGACGATCGAGTGCACCGGCGAGCTGGTCGCCGAGGACGCCTCGGGCCTGGCGGCGGCGCTGGACGCCTGGCACGACGCCCTGGCCACGAGCGGGTTCGATTTCAGCATCACGCGCGGCGGGGCCACGGTCGAACAGATCGAGGCGGACGACTGCACGCGAGGCCCTCACGTGCAGGGCGCCTACACCGACGCGGCGCCGGGCCCGGCGTCGCAGGGGGTGCAGTTCACCGTGACCGCCGAGACCACGGCGGGCGCCACGGGCAGCGGCGACGGCGAGCTGGGCGCGACGCGGGAGGTCCGCACCGAGGTCGACGAGACCGGCGTCACGACGATCACCACCACCGGCGAGGTCCGTACCGCCGACGGGACCTCGGCGTCCGATGCGGCGGCGGCGAAGGTGCCCGACCGCGACGTGGCCTACGCGCTGCGCTACGAGACGCGCCGGGCCAACAGCGACGACACCGAGGCCCGCTACTCCGCCTCCCAGCGGCAGCTCGCCTCGGCCATGCCCAACGGCGGCCTGTACACCGGCGAGCGGACGCTCTCGACCCGGTGGGACGACAACCGCCGGGAGCTCACCACCACGCGGTGGGACTACGCCGGGCCCGGGGCGGCGGCGTACGTCGCCGCGCAGGTCGCCGCCGCCCGGGCCGCCGGCGGAGTCCGCACGGCGACCTACGAGGAGCTCACGCACGGCGAGCAGCGGGCCCGCGGCAGCGTGGAGACCGTCGCGGGCGCCGGGGGCGATGAGCTGCTCGAACTCACCGAGACGCTGACCCGGGCGCGCACCGGGCCGCTGCTCGAGGCGCGGAGCTACCCGGGCACCACGCCGCTGATCGCCTCGGGCGATACGCCCGCCTGGCGATACGAGCAGACCGGCCGCGCCGTGGCCGTCGGGCGCTACCCCCGCCCTGCCCAGCCGAGCTTTGCCGAGCAGCATTACGCCGAGGCGCCGCAGATCACGACGCGCAAGCTCTCGGAGCTCGAGGGGGAGACGGCCTGGACCTATGTCTACCTCTTCGAGTCGGAGCAGGGTCGCTCTACTCCCGCCGCCGAGCCGGACGGGTTTTACGGGGGAACGCTCTGATGCCGATCTATCACCCAAAGGCCTGCTATCGGGTGGAGCGCGACGGGACGACGGTCCGAATTTGGGGCCGCCTGGATCGGGTGGAGCTCACGCCAGGCGTCTGGCCGAATACGGTCGAGCTGGTCGCTCCAATCCACGAGTTCTCAAAGCTCGACGCCTTGAACGTGCCGGCGGCCGAACGGATCAGCGGCGTCCTGGAGTTGTATGCGTCCAGCGAACAGATCCCGGACGTGATGCTGCCCTACTGGGCCCTGGACTACATGACCGACCGGTTTCGAGGGCGACGACCGGACGACGCCGAACGCGGCGTAGTGGAAAAGGCGATGGGCCTGATTGATCGACGCTGGGAGCTGACTCGCGGTCGCGGGGGGGTCTATTCGACCGGCGCGACGATCAACGCGACGGACGACGCGGGGCAGATCCTGGAGACGCCCGGCTTCGCCAACGCCTCCGGCGTCGCCGGAGACGGGACCGTCATCGCCGGCGAGCCCGTGAGCAACTACTCACTGATCACCAAGCTGGTCCAGTTCATGCGCCGCCCGTCGGGCGGGCCAAGCGTGGACGTGGATTTGATTCCGCCGGCGTTGGACGACACGACGTCGACGCCGCCCCAGCTCGACCTGGCATGGGACGGCGTCCCGATCCCGGACGAGCTGCAGCGGCTCTGCGAGGCCTCCGGCGCCGTGTTCTGCCTCGACTTGGACGGCGGCTACCGGATTGAGATGCTCGGCGACGGGGACCTGCCGGCCCTTCCCGCCGCCGACCGCCTGCCCTACGACAGCAATCGCGGCCTGCCTCGGGCGCCGTCGCTGTGTGTGGTGACCAGTCACCCGCGCCGGGCGATCAACGAGCACACCGTCTCGAACGGCGACTGGGTGAGCGGAGAGGGCCTCCGCCTGATCCCGATCGGGCGCGACACGGACGGGGCGTACAAACCGATCGAGGAGCTCAGCTATGTCGCCGATACAGGGCTGACGGCCGAGACGCTCATCGGCTCCGACGCGGTGGCGGTGGCGGCCCAGCAGTGGGCCAAGGTCGGCTATCGGCTCGGCCGGCAGTGGCTGTACACCGCCTGGCGGCTGGTGGGGCCCGACGCGAGCCGCTACCTGCCGTGGCTCAACCGCGTGGTGACCACCGTCGAGGACGCTACCGGCACCGAGGCGCGGCGATCGATCGGGCTGCGGGTCGTCGCCGACTGCGCCGTGCCCACCCCCGACGGCTGGGAGAATGCCGCCGACGCCGAACTGACGCCGCGCCATGTCCTGCTGCGCGAGGGCATCGTGATTTTCGACCATCCGATCGGCCGCGTCGCCGGCGCGGCCGAGCCGGCCCCGAGCCTGTACGGCGGCGGGGCGTTCCGGGCTCTCAGCGACGGGCAACTGCATGTGACCTTTCCTCACGAGGTCCGCGGGCCCGCCGCATTCCCGGCCAACTTCTACGCTGCGGCCTACGAGCGCCTCGCCGACGGCAGCGTTTCGTCGATCGACGTCGGCGAGGCGTTGGCGGCCGGCGATGAGGACCTGCGCATCGTCAGCGCCCCGGATTTGCTCGAACTCCGCCTCGAGGACGCGCCCCAGAACACGGAGGCTCTGGACGCCCGCGCGAAGGCACTCGCCGCGCCGATCCTGACCACGGCCAGCGAGACCGAGACGCGACGGTACCGAGGCCTGCACGCCGTGTCGCCCAACGGCCGCATTGCCGCCGTCCGCTGGGATGTCGCCGCGCCGGCGACGGAAATCGACGTCTACACCTACCATATCGGGCCGGAAGGCTACGTCGCCAAGGCGGACCTGCACCGGCTCAAGCGCGAAGCGTCCGGCGGTTCGGCCTCGTCGCGGTCGGCCGATCGGGCCGCCCGGCTGGACGGCGGCAGAGACTCGACGCCCCGGTCCGCCTGGGCGCCCCCGCCGGCGACGGCGACGCCGCAGGGGCCCCGCGACGTGCTGGCGATCGTCACGGGCTCGACGCCGGCCGACCCGGCCGAGGACCCCACCACGCAGTGGCACTACACCGTGTGGCGGGTGCGGATTTCCGACGGGGTCGGCTACGACGCGGTCTGGACCGAGTACGGGGACGAGTTGGACGCCTACAACCTCGCCGAGGTCGCCGGGCTCTACATCGACCCGGACCACTACGACATCGACGGCGATGGGACCGACGATTTCGGGCCCCAGCCGATCCCCTCCGGCTCGCCGGTGCTGATCCGCCGGCTCGACGCGTCCGGCGAAGGGCAATGGTGGATCGTCGCCGCCGGCCGCGCCAACGACGTGGACGGAGCGTGCCCCGAATGAGCAGCGGACTGATCATCGCGGGTTGCTGCTGCGACGGCCTCTGTGATGCGGGGTACGTCATGGTCCCTGTCGGGATCGACCTCGACTACGCCGGAGCTGGCAGAGTGTATCCGTATGAGTACTACTGCACCTACCGCCGCTGGATCGGCGACGTGCCAGACATCAACGGCATGGTCTTGTTGTGTGTGGAGGATGATCTCAGCGGCACGATAGTCGGGAGCAAATGGTACGGGGTCACCCTGTTGGACGGGGAGTATACCTTGGGGGAGTACTGGGATCCTGAGTGCACGGACTTCCGACGAAGCGTCCAGTACGATCGCATCTACCATCAATGTAACCCCGACATCGTCCACGCGGATATGCGGCTGACGAACGGCGACCAGGTCGTCGGCAGTGGCGAGCGCGTCTACGAAAAAGGCACGTGCTCATCTCACCCGAGCGGCGTGGGCGTTGATTGCGTAAATACCGTCACGTGGGGGGGGGATAGCGGAGAGGGTTGGGTAGACCCGGACGGGCACGAGTGCGACAGCGATTACAGGCACACCTACGGCGGATACTGCTGGATCCGCGACTGCGAGGACACCTGATGCGGTGCAAATACGCGTTGCTCGGACGAACAGGCCGAACCCCTCTGAGCCAGGCGGGGTACCCGACATGCGCGATCAGCGGAGAAGCCTGCCGCAACCCGGAGCGGATCAACTGCTCGTATCTGCTGGTCCTAGGCTCACCCGATTCACAGAGCCGCGAAGGCCGCCGGGGTCGCTGGCGTCGTTGGTGGGGGCGATGCGCCTCAACGGCGCCGTGGCCGCACCGAGGCCTGGGCGACACGTTGGCCTGGGCGATCTGCCTTTTGACCGCGAGCAGAATCAGGCCGTGCTGCGCCTGCAAGCGACGGCAAAACCGCCTAAATCGTCGATTGCCTTATCGGCGCCCCGCGACCCGGTCGAGCTCCGCCACGTCGATAAGCAGGCCGACGCAGAACTCGCCGGAGCGGTCCTCGTCGAGCACCCGGGTCCCTGGGGCGATCGTGCGGTCAGAGAAACGCACATACGCGCGCTCCGGCGAGACGTAGTTGCTGATGATGCCGAGATGCCCTTCCAGCTTGTCCCGGACCAGCGTCCCGACCGGCCAGGGGCCCTCAGGCCTGCGTGTCAGTCCGGGCGTAGTTGACGGGACTGACGCGACCCCGTCGCGGTAGCCGAGATTGTAGGCCCCATAAAGGGCGCCAGCGACGAGGGCAAGAAGCACGAGTGGCGCAATTAGTTTGATCATGACGCTGACATTATAACGCGCCGGAGCGTCCTACAACCTTTTCGGCGGCATCGGCGCGACCGCCGGCACGGAGAGCGACAATGAGACACGGATGGATGATGATGTTGATCGTGATGGCGATCGGAGCGATGAGTTTCTGCGGCGGGTGCGACACGCACAACCAGGTGAGCCTGGACCCTACCGGATCGGTCCGCCAGGTGACCGACCCGGGCAACGCGGCGACGATGACCCCGGAGGGCGCGCAGGCGGCGAGCTTCAAGGGGTCGCCCCCGACGCATGCCAAGGTGGATGCCGCCGGGATCTGGAGCACGATGGGCGGGCCCACGGGCCTGATGGCCTGGGTGAACCAGGATACGCAGATGTTCCTCCAGAGCCCTAAGGACGTCACGATGCGCGGCGTCAAGTTCTCGCCGCAGGCTGGGACGTTCGAGGCGGAGGAGATGAGCCTCAACCTCTCCGATCCGCTCGCCCAGCAGGTCGCCGCCTACGCCGAGGCGATGAGCGCGATCCAGGGCCTCACCCAGACCGAGGCCACGGCGCGCATCGAGCAGATGCGCGCGGCGGGCAGCATTTCGGCTTCCGTGGCCGATCTGCTGCTCCGGCTGGTTGTCCCCGCGCTCGACCGCTGAGTGTAGCCCGGCCCAGTCGCCGGGGGTCCGGCGACTGAACACCACTGCATCCGGTCTGACAAGGAGCAAGCGATGCTGACCCCCCCACCCAAACCGGGCATTCGGACGAGCGAGTTTTGGCTGACGCTGGCCGTCACCGTACTGGCGGCCATCGGCGCCAGCGGCCTGATCCCTCACACGCACTGGGCGTCGCAGCTCATCGCGGCGGCCGTGACCGTGTTGGGCGCTCTGGGCTACCAGGGCAGGCGCAGCGAGCTGAAGCGTGAGACCCTCCGGGCCGACGAGCGCCTCGCCCTCCATGACGCCCAAAGCAGGGCGGCTCAACGCAACTAGGGCGCGCCTCCGGCCCGGCGGGGTTCGACTCCCCGCCGGGCCTGTCAGTAATGCACCGGGCGCGAACGGCCGACGCGGGCGCGTTGAGCCGTTAACGTTGTGCGGGCGGGTCCCCGCAGGCCTTTTGCACGCCCGGCGCAACACCATTGCAGGGAACCTACGACGCGGGCGGGAGGATGGCCAATCGTGGCGAACAAGAGTGTGAAACGGCCGTTGAGATGGCCGGGCGGCAAGGGCCGTCTGGCCGGGAAGATCATTCGGCATTTCCGGCCACACCGGACCTACGTCGAGATTTTCGCCGGGGGGGCGGCGGTGTTTTGGTCGAAGGTGCCCAGCCGATGCGAGGTGCTCAACGACCTCGACGGCGACCTGATCACTTTCTACCGGGTCCTGCACAAGCGTGGACGGCGGCTCGCGAAGGACCTGGACGCCATGCCCTACTCGCGCGCGATGCTCAAGCGGATGGCTCGCAGCCGTCCGACCAGCGAGTACGGCCGGGCCCGGCGGTTCTGGTACCTCAACCGGGTCTGCTTCGGGGCGATCGGGCGGGGCGAGCCCAGCTACGGTGTCGAAAAGACGGCTCCCACCTGGGTTTTCCCGCCCACGGTGCTGGCGGACGTGGACGCGATGGTCGAGCGTCTGCGGGGGGTCAGCTTCGAGTGCATCGACTTCGACCACTGCCTGCGGCTGTACGATTCGTCCGAGACTCTCTTTTACCTGGACCCGCCGTACTACGAGATCGATGGCCTATACCGGCTCAGCTTCACCGCCGACGATCACCGTCGTTTGGCCTCCGCGTTGGACGGCGTCCAGGGCCATTGGCTCTTGAGCTACAACGACCACCCCGAGGTGCGCGCCTTGTACGCCGAGCGCCATTGGACGCGGATGCACCTCCGGTACAAGATCCGCTGCAACACACGCTCCTATTCCGGCGCCCGGTCCAAGGCGAGAGAGTTGCTGATTTCCAATCGCCCGTTCCGTCCGGCCCCATGACATAGGCGAGCGAGCCGCTTAGGGCCCGCCCGCCGCGTGTCGCACCCAGCGACGCCAGGGATCCTGCGATCCCGGCGCCGTTATCGTCGTGCGCCCGCCTCGCCGATCTTCCCGGCCCTCCCCGTTTCAAAGTTTCCATCACCCGTTTCATTTTATCCGCGCCGCTACAGTGGAGAAGAACAAGGGGCACAATCGCCTCGGGCACAAGCGCGGGCACTGGGGCGTCGCGCCGGTGGTCGCCGGCGGGCGGGTCTTCAGCCTCGGCACGGCCGGGATGCTCTACGCCTACGACGCCGAGAGCGGCGAGAAGCTCTGGGAGGTCCTCGCCAAGCCGTGGCTTCGCAAGCAGATCGAGGAGTACAAGAAGAGCGGCAAGCTCTGCTGGGTGGCCGATGAACGGATGTCGCTGGTGGTCGCCGGCGATGTGGTGGTGGTCCCGCACACGAACCTGCGGGCCTTCGACATCAAGACCGGTGAGGAAGCCTGGAAGGTGGATGAGCGGGTCAACTCGCAGCGCGGCACGCCGATCGTCTGGACGCACAAGGGCAAGGACTACCTCGTGGTCCACGACGGCCGGTCGCGCCTGCGCCTCATCGACGCCGGAAGCGGCGAGGTCCGCTGGACCGTTGACGGGCTCGGCCGGCACATGGGCAGCCTGATCGTCCAGGGCGACGTGGCGATCTTCAACGTGGGCTCGAAGCAGCAGACCGACGGGAAAGACAACGGGCTGATGGGCGCTTACAAGCTCACCCCCGACGCGGGAACGGAATTGTGGACGCTGCCGGACCAGCGGGAGTATCGACACCACTGGGCGATGGACAGCGGCGCGCGGGGTATGCTCTCGGCGCGGGGGGCCAAGGCGTGGATGATCGTCGGACCCAACCGCAAATCGAAGCTGCTGACGGTGGACATCGAGACCGGGAGCATCGTCTCCAGCCGGGATGTGGGCGGCGGGACGCCCCGCCCGATGGAAGACCACATGCTCATCTACGAGGACCGGTCCCACACCGACCCGACCCGCGTGGCGTGGTACTCCCTGAAGAATCCGGGGCAGCCGAAAAAGGCCCACGGCGGAAAGGATTTAGGGCCCCGCACCATCACCGGGTACGAAGT
>CAYTQL010000025.1:11629-15974 GCA_964439555.1 uncultured Planctomycetaceae bacterium
GCGATCGACCTCCGCGAACCGAAGGACGTGCCCGGCAACCGCACGCTCCACGCCGTGATCCCCGGCGAGATCATCGGGCGGCGGTCCGGCGGCGATGTCCACATGACGATCACCCAGCGGAACGGGAGGCTCACCCACGGGGGGTTCCGCGAGGCCCGACGACTCCACTCCGTGGACGTCTCCGGCGCCGAATGGGACACCAAGCGACTCAAAGGCACGCTGGGCATCGACGTCGATGGACGCCGGGAGTTCGGCGACTACCGGATCGACGCCGTTGCGGGGCCCGACGGGAAGCTCCGCGGCACGGTCGCCTCGACGCTCCCGGCCTTCAAGAAGCCCATCAAGATGAGCGGAAAGGTCATGGGCATGAAGCGCCAGCCCGCTTGGATGCCCAAGTGCGACCAGGTGCTGCTGCTGGAGGATGCGGCGCTTCAGCAGACCGGCGACGGGCCGAACCCCGGGCGCCTGCTGCTGTTCATCACGGCCTCGGGCGATGAGCTGGTGAAGGTCGCGGGTTTCGCCGACCAGACGACCAAGTCGCCCCCGGTGCTGGACACCGACGACCTGGAGCTCAAGGACGGTCGGCTGACCGGGACGATCCGCGTCCGCTACCGCGCCGACCAGTGGGCCCAGCCCGTCGCCGAGCAGGGCGATTCCGCGGCCGGGCGATACACCATCGACGCCAGGCTCGAGACGCCGGACCAGAAGCAGGCGGGGACCTACAAGGGCGTCTACGGTGTGAAATGGTCGCAGGAGGCGAAGCTGAAGTAGCCGCCGTCGCGGGACGGGGCTACAGGGCCGAGGCGATCGACTCGACGGTGTACTTCCGGTCTTCGCCCTCGAAGCTGAGCACGGCGGCGTCGCCGATGTGGAGGCCCATGAGGCTCTTGCCCAGGCGGGTCTGGTAGCTGTAGACGCCGTTGTGCGGGTCGG
This sequence comes from uncultured Planctomycetaceae bacterium, assembly GCA_964439555.1. GTDB lineage: Bacteria > Planctomycetota > Phycisphaerae > SM23-33 > SM23-33 > CAYTQL01. Next base: position 12,563 of record CAYTQL010000025.1, read on the forward strand.
AGTCCCACGGGCCCAGGAAGCTGAGCACGCGGACCTGGCCGTCGTCGCGTTTCAGCGTCACCTGCGCGCCGATGGCGACCCGGTCGGTGTCCACCTGGTCGGGGTTGATCCCCCGCGCCATGGCGATCTCCTCCTGCATCTTCGCGGCGCGGGCCTGGAGCATCTTCTGCTCCTCGATGGCGAACTTCCACTCGCTGTTCTCGCTGAGGTCGCCGTGTTCGGCCGCGGCGCCGATGGCGCGGGAGTTCTCCAGCATCTTCACGTCCACCAGCTCCTGCAGTTCGGCGCGGTAACGCTCCAGGGCGGCTTCGGTGGTGTAGATCGTCGTCTCGTCCAGCCAGGGGTCCACCTTCTTCTCGACGAAGAGTCCGTAGAACTCCTCGCGGAGCATCTCCAGCAGGTCGCCGCGGACCGCCTCGGCGAGCCCGTCGCACCGCTCGACGAGCCGCTTGATCGGCCCGGCGACGCCCTCGTCCATCTCGTCCATCGTTTCGCGGAACCCGGCGTAGTCCGAGGCGGACAGGGCATTGCGAACCGTCTGGTAGATCTCCTTGCGGCGGTCCTTGTCGAAGTCCCACTCCCGCTGGATTTCCTGGAGAGCGTTGAGCATGCGGGAGAGCAGCTCGGCGCGTTTGGGCATCGCCGCCGGGGGGCTCGCCGGGCCCTTCCACAACCACACCCACGCGTCGAGATTGTCCGTGGGCGCCAGCGACGCGGTCGTGACGAACTCATCCACCGCCTCGCCGCATCCGGCGGCGGCGCAGCGGGCGGTCAGTTCGTCGAGCTGCCCGGCCGGGGCGTGGGGCAGCAGCGCCGCGAGGTGTCGGGCGGCGTCCTCGCGCTGCTCCAGCGCCGCCAGGGCTTCCGGCCAGAGGCTCTCGTCGGGGAGTTCGGCCACCACGGCGGCGGGGTCGTCGGCATCGGCGAACACCTCGGCGGGGCTCGGGTAGTCCCGCGAGGCGGCGTCGAAGCCCAGTTCCTTCGCCTCCTCCAGCGCCAGCGCCGCGGTCAGCGCGTCGGTGGGGCGGTTGGCGCGGAAGCTGCGGACCTGCTCGGCCAGGGCGTTCAGGAGTCCGGCGGCGAAGTCGGCGTCCGCCTCCAGCTTCCGCTGGCGCAGCTCCCGGGCGTACTTGCGGAGCAGCTCCAGCCGCTCGATCGGCATGACGGCGGCGTCGGCCTCGCTGGCGAGCTCCTCTTCCAGGCTCAGCCCGCCGGGGTGGAAGGTCACCACGATGGGGCGTCCCTCGAGCGTGAGCTGCTCGCAGCGCTTGGCGGCGGTGCGGGCCTTGTTCCACCAGCGGGACCACTTCGTGGCGTCCATGTACCTGGGGACCAGGGCGTCCTTCAGATCGTCGGCGTCGATCTGCCCGCCGCGCGAGCGGCACAGCCCGATCAGCACCGCCGCCGGGTCGCCGTCGAGCAGGTCCCCGAGCTGGTCGGTCCGGTGCGTGCACAGGACGCGGAAGTCGGTGTCCTCGACGAGCTCGAACTCGTCGGCGAGGTTCTTCGGCTCGAAGCTCACCTCCCGCCCGATCGGGTCGGTCAGGGAGAACTCCCCGAGAATGTCGTTGTACTCGACCGTCTTGAGCACGCGGTGGTCGAAGCGGTTCCACAGGTAGCTGCCCGGCGCGGCGCCGAGGCAGGTGTTCAGCGTGCGGAAGGCGCGCTTCGGCGACTGCCCGGTGTTGAGCCCGGAAGCCTCCAGCAGAGCGTCGAAGTGCGGATGCTCGCCGTGGACCGTCCGCATCGCCTCGGCCGCCCGGCTGCGCAGCTCGTCGGACTCCGGCACGGCCGAGACCATCGCGCGGGTCAACGCGGTCGTCCGCTCCGGGGGAAGCCCCGAAGCACGCTCCTCGAGCAGCATGACGCCGAGCATCTCGGACATGTCGAGCTGGTCGGCGGCGTTGAGCGCCTCGAGCACCGCCGCGACCTGCTCCGGCTCGGGGTCCTCGGTCATCACGTCCAGCCAGGCGCTTTCGACGGCCGCCAGGTCGCCCGCCTCGATCCACTCGTTGATCTGCTCTACGTTCATCGGCTCCTCGCGAAAGTCCCTCTTGTACCAACACGCCCCCCGGTCGGGCAATGCCGCTCAGTCCGGCGTGTCGCTGCGACCGGCGGCAGGGCAACCGCATCGCTGCGGCACGGACGCCGTGCTGCCGGGGCGTCGATGCACGCCCGGAGCGCCCGGAGCGCCCGGCCCGGGTACTATACTGACGCGTAGAGACCAAAGGAGAGCCGATGTCGCGACTGATCATCCTTTCGGGCCCGTCGTGTGCGGGCAAGGGCCCCACGTACAAGGCGCTCAGGCGGTTCTGCCCGGGGCTGCTCGAGAGTTTCGAGACGCTGGTGCTGCACAACACCCGCTCGCCGCGCCCGGGCGAGGTCGACGGCGAGGACTACCACTTCCGCTCGAGCGAGGAAGTCGAGCGCCTCGCCGGGCAGGACCGCTACGCCGTCTGCAAGGTCTGGGACGACGTCCAGGCGGTGGACCTCCAGGAGCTGCGCGAGAAGCTCGCGGCCGGGGACGTGCTCTACGAGGGCAACCCGTACATCGCCTCGGAACTGGTTCAACGGGAGCTGCCCGAGGGCGTCGAGCGGCTGACGATTTTCCTCTCGCCCCTCTCGAAGGCGGAGATCGCGGACCTCCGGGAACAGGGGGTGGACCTGTGCGGGCTGATCACCCAGATCATGAAACGCCGCCTGCTGCGCCGGACGCAGAAGCAGAAACAGTACCTCGGCCTGGACGACCTGGAGACAGTCCGCATCCGCTCGATGACGGCGTACGACGACATGAGGCAGGCCCACTGTTTCGACTGGATCGTCCCGAGCCCCGACGGCGAGGACAGCGAAAACTGGGACCAGTACGGCGTCCCCGTCCTCGGCGCCCGGGTGACCTACCGGACCGTGGCCGCCCTCATCGCCGGTGAGGACGCCCCCCACGCCGAAACGTGGGAGGAAGGCGTCTTGGCGTGATGCGGCGATGTAGCGACATAGCGAGATAGCGACGCGGCGACGTAGTGAACGGAGACCGCGCTTGGGGCAGCACTCGCGACGAGTCGCTCGCCGGTCGCTATTTGACCGGTTCGATCAACTGCATGCCGCCGAGGTATGGCCGAAGAGCTTCCGGCACGGTTACGCTGCCGTCGGCGTTCTGGTAGAGCTCCAGCAGGGGAATGAGCACCCGCGGGGAGGCGATGACGGTGTTGTTGAGCGTGTGGCAGTGCAGCAGTTCGCCGTCGGCGTCGCGGTAGCGCATGTTCAGGCGGCGGGCCTGGAAGTCGTAGAACCGGCTGGCGCTGTGCGTCTCGGCGTAGCTGCCGCGCGAGGGCATCCAGGTTTCGATGTCGAACTTCTGGGCCTGCCCCATCCCCAGGTCGCCGGTGCAGACGTTCACCACCCGGTAGGGCAGCCC
>CAYTQL010000026.1:0-15730 GCA_964439555.1 uncultured Planctomycetaceae bacterium
CGGGGAGATCATGACCCCGCGGACCGATATCTTCGCCCTCAGCGTCGATCTGCCGTGGGGCGAGGCCGCCGGACGGATCGTCGAGGCCGGGCACTCCCGCGTCCCGGTCTACGAGGAGGACCTCGACCACATCATCGGCGTGCTTTACGCCAAGGACATGCTCGCCCACGTCGGCGAGCCGGAAAGTCCGCCCTCCATCCGCCCGCTGCTCCGCAAGCCCCAGTTCGTCCCCGAAAGCAAGCTCCTGGACGACCTGCTCCGCGAGTTCAAGTCGCGCAAGGTGCACATGGCCATCGTCCTCGACGAATACGGGGGCACCAGCGGACTGGTGACCATCGAGGACCTGCTCGAGGAAATCGTCGGCGATATCTCCGACGAATACGACGTGGCCGAGGACGTCCGACTGCACCCGATCGACGAACGGACCGCGGAGATTGACGGGCGGATGTACATCGACGACCTCAACGACGCGATGGGCCTGGAGATTCCGGAAGAAGAGGACTACGACACCGCCGCCGGACTGGTCTTCTCCGAGCTGGGCTACATCCCTCGCCAGGGCGAGAAGCTCACCGCCCACGGCGCCGAGTTCACCGTCCTCGAGGCGGACGAACGGAAGATACTCAAGCTGCTGATCCGCCGGCTGGAGCCCGAAACCGAGGTCCACGGGCAGTAACGCCGGTTCAGGACGTCAGCCGCTCCAGCGCGTCATCGAAGGCGTCGATGCGCCGCGCCCACGCGAAGACCTCCGCGCAGGCGGCGTCCGGGGCATCGCTCAAACGCCCGTCCCGCGCGACCCGCCCGGCGAATTCCGCCAGCCGCTCGGCCAGGTCCGCCGGCGCCCCGCTGTAGAGGCTCCGCCCGGCGGACAGGCCCAGCGCCGAGAGCACTTCGGGGTATGCCAGGCGGTCCGGTAGCAGGGGATGCGCTCCCGCCGAGACCGCCTCGACCGCCGCGAGGCCGAAGAACTCGTGCTCGGCCGTGCTGATGAACACGTCCGCCTCACGCAGCGCGTTGGCGTAGTCGGCCCGGTCGGGCAGGTACCCCCATCGCCGCGCTCGGGGTCCCAGCAGCTCCCGCAGTTGCCCGAAGGCGTCAGGGACCTCCGCGAAGTGCTCGCCCAGGACGCTGAGCTCGAAGCCCGCCCCCCGCTCGCACAGCAGTCTTATGGCGGCCAGGAGGGCGTCCGGGCCCTTGTCGTGCTCCCACCGCGCCGCCCAGACGATCCGCAGCGGGCCCGGTTCGCGCGGACCGGTCGCCCCGCCCAGCGGCTCGATCGGCGGATGCCGCACTTCCGCGACCTCGGCGACCCGATCCACCGCCCACAGCGGGGCGTGGTCCGGCATGCGCCCGAGCAGCGCCCGCGCCGCCGGGAGGAACGCATCCCGGTGGAAGGCGGAGTTGAACCACACCGCCTGCGCCCCCGCGGCCGAGGCGATGTTGGTGAACGCGAAATGTACGTCCCGCGGCTCGTCGCGGCGGACCGGGTACGTCAACTGGTTCTCGTGGAAGTAGACCAGCGCCGGGACGCCCGCCAGGCGCGGCGCGAGCCCGCGGAAGGTCGGCAGGTCCAGCATGTCCGAGCAGACCAGCGCATCGAACGACTTCGGCGCGTCGGCGAACGTTCGCGCGAAGTGCAGCGGCGCATGGCGCATCCGCCACTTCCAGTGGTGCGCCGGAAGCGTCCGCAGCGTCCAGGCGTGCCGCGACCGGGCAGCCCAGCCGTCCAGGAACGCCCGGTGCGACCCGCCGTAGTAGGGCTCGATCGCCAGTACCCGCATGTCGGAAGCTTACGCGCCGCCGCCGCCGGGTGCCACGCCGGGTTCCTCGGCAGTCCGGGCCGTTGCCGCCGCCGGGGCGGCCCCGACCCCGGAGCGCTATGATTCCCCCGAAGGGAGACGCCCATGAGCAAGCTGCTTCACATCCGCTGTTCCCCGCGGGACGAGTCGGTGTCGCTGAAGCTCGCGAAGGCCTTCATCGAAACCTGGTGCGAACTGCACCCCAACGCGGAGCGCGAGGAGTTGAACCTCTTCACCGCCGAGCTGCCGCCCTTCGAGGCGCCGCACGCCAGAGCCAAGTACGCCGTTCTCGGCGGCGAGGAGCCGCGGAACGAAGCCGAGCGGGCCTGGCAGCCCGTGGTCCAACTGGCAGAGCATTTCAAGTCCGCGGACCTGTACGTCTTCTCGGTCCCGATGTGGAACTTCTCCATCCCCTACCGCCTGAAGCACTACATCGACCTGCTCGTCCAGCCCGCGCTGACCTTCAGCTACGACCCGGAGCGCGGCTACGAAGGGCTGGTCAGCGGACCGGCAGTGCTCTGCCTGGCCCGCGGGTCCAACTACGCCCAGGGCAGCGCCTACGCCCCCGCGGACTACCAGCGGCCGTACCTTCAGCGCATCCTCTCGCTGATCGGCATCGACGAGATTCACGACATCACCGCCGAGGGCGCCATGGCGAGCCCCCCGCTCGGCCGGCTGGAAAGCGAAGCCCGCCGCCTGGCCGAGAAACTGGACCTCCCGACCGTCGAGGCCGATTGAAGCCCCGCCCTGTCGCGCGGTAGGCTGTCCCCGCGCCCCGCGGGGCGCACACGGTTGGGTGTCCGAGTGGCTTAAGGAGGCGGTCTTGAAAACCGCTGTGCCCGCAAGGGCACCGTGGGTTCGAATCCCACCCCAACCGCTTTTGGTGGGGTGGGGTTCGAACACGCAGCGGCTGGGAGCGGAGCGAGCAGACGCCCCGTGGGCTTCGACGCCGGAGCGTCAGCGGAGGCGCCGCGTCGCGAATCCCACCCCAACTGCGTTCAGCCCGGCGAGCACGGGCTTCCGCCAGTTCGGGCCCTTCTGGCCGGGCCGGTTCTCGCCGTGCGCCGGTCGGGGGTCGGTCAGGGCGACCCGTCGTGGGGCGGTCCGTCGGTGTTCGGGGCGGGACAGGCTTCGAGGAAGGCGCGGGCCTCGTCGGCCAAATCGGGCGCCGCCGCCGCCCGACGCGCCACCAGCAGCCAGTCTTCCCGACGCTCCGGTCGCAGCGCCATCGCCCGGCGGAACGACGCCACCGCTTCGGCCCGCCGGCCTTGGTCGAGCCGGACCTGGCCGAGCCACATGTGCGCCAGGGCGTGGTCGGGTCGGGCGCGCACCGCCCGGGCGAGCACCTGCTCGGCGTCGCCGAGTTCGCCGGCCGAAGCGTGGGTCAGCGCCAGGAGAATCCGGATTTCGACGTCGCCCGGGTCGTGCTCGATCGCGCGGCGGTAGTGGTCGATCGCCTTCCCGCGGCGTCCGGCGGCCCGGGAGAGCATAGCCGCGTGGGAATGGGCCTCGTGGAGCCGCTCGGTGTCGGGCGTCTCCTCGGCGTCGAGTCGGCGCAGCAGCTCTTCCAGCTCGCGCAGGGCTCGTTCGGGGCGTCCCTCCTGATCCCAGGCGGCGGCGAGTCGCAGGCGCGCGTCGTGGTGGTCGGCGTCCAGCGCGAGGGCTTTTTCGAACAGGGCGATCGCCTCGGTCGGCTCCCCGGAGAGCAGCAGCACCTGCCCCTGCCGGCAGTAATTGTCGGCGTTGAGGAACTCGGCGCTCAGCGTGAGCTTCGCGTCGGGCTCGATGTTGAGGAATTCCGGGATGTTGCACGCCCGATCGCGGCGCCGGGCCGCCTCGAGCAGCACGGGCGGGCTGTCGCGGCCGTCTTCGTTCACGTACGTCAGGCAGAGTTGCGTGTGGGGTCCGCGGAACTTCGTGGCGAAGACCAGCCACCGCCCGTTCGGCGACCAGGCATGCCAGGAGTTCATCCGCCCGGTATTGCAGGTCATCCGCCGCGCCCGCCCACCGTCTGCCGGGACGATCCATAGTTCGCTGTCAGGCTGGAGGAGCATGAAGTTTTCGGCCCGGCAGAAGACCATCCATCGGCCGTCGGGGGAGATGCGCGGGAAGTAGTTGCTCTGCCCGTTGTCGCCGGCCCCTTCGACGAGTTCGGGTTCGCCGCCGGCGCCGTCGGCGAACGGGACGCGGTAGATGTTGAACTGGAAGCCGCGCCGCCCGGAGACGTACTCACGCGCCAGATGCGGGGTGAGCAGCACGTCCCGGCGGCCGGGCTGTTCGTCCAGTTCGGGCGCCTCGGCGCGGCAGAAGTAGACCCACGCGCCGTCCGGGGACCACGCGGCGTTGCTCTGGACGTAGCGCGGGTCGTTCGCGCCGTCCAGGGCGCCGAAGCGTCCGGTCTGCCGGTCGTACCAGGCGAGGATGCCCTTGACCGGGAAGAACAGTTGCGAGTACGCCAGCGTCGGGCGGGGGACGAAGACCGACCGGTCCTTGACCGTGCTCAGGACGTATCTCCCGTCCGGGGAGACGCGGGAGAGCAGCCCGAAGGTCGGCTCGCCGTCGGCGCGGCGGAAGTCGCTCCAGGTGATCAGGGAGCGGCGTGACAAAGCCGTCTGCTCGGAAAGTTCCACCAGGGCGTACGAGCCCTTGTCGTTGGCGTAGTCGACGTCCATGCCCAGCACGCGTCCCGAGGCGTCGGAGGAGTGGCAGTTCCCGCAGACCGGGAGGTTCTCCAGGACCACCCGCGGCGGGCCGGACCGAGCGACGTTCAGCAGCCGCCAGCGGATGCGTTCGGGGTGCTTGACGGCGTCGAGGAACGGGAGCGGCACGCTGCGGTACAGGATCGGCGCGCCGACCGGCTCGTCGGCCGTGCGGAACCCCGCGCCGCCGGCAGCCAGGATGCGCCCGTCCCCGTCGACGCCGATCAGCGTCCACCGCGCCCGCCGGCGGCGGGAGCGGCGCTTGAATGACCGCCAGTCTTCGGCGTCCGGGCGCCAGCGCCGCCGGCGGGTCTCGAAGCGCATCTCCGCCCCGCCGTCGGAGAAGGCGACGCGGACGATCCAACGTTGCACGTCCTGCCTACGGCAGCGCCACCGGAATTCGGGCGGCGGAAGCTCCGGCGGGAAGACGGTCCCGTCGAGGGGGTACTCCACGCTCAGCCCGCCCGGCGGCTCGCCAAGGCGCTCGTAGGCGCGCACGAGGTCGTCGGCGTCCGCGCGCCGGTCTTCCGCCGGCCGGTTGAGGGCAAAGCCCGTTACGACCAGCGCCGCCGCGCCGAGCGCCGCGACCCCCGCGAGACAGATGAGTCTGTTCCGGGTCATGCGCGCCTGCCGACTACGACCCCGACCGGTGGGTGAGCACCTCGGCGGGGATTTCCTGCTGCGGGATCGACGGGCCGGACCAGCGGGCCTCGAGCGTCGGCGTCCCGCCGCGGTGAACGTAGATTACGGTGATCCGGTGCAGCCCGGCGGCAAGTGTGGTCGACCTCTCTTCCTTCCGCCCGTTCCGCCCGCCGCCCCGGTTGCTCAGGACCATCCGCCCGTCGATGACGATGTAGCTGCGCCCGGTCGAGACGGTGGAGAAGGCGTACCGGGCGAACGCGCCGCCGTCCGAGCGGCGCGGGAGTTCGATCACGCCGTCGAACCGCATGGTGAACGGCGCCTTCGGCGACTCTTCCGGAAGGCGGATCCGGTCGGATTCGTCCGCGGCGACTTGTTCGGCTTTGGCCGCCTCGAAATCGCTGAGCGGGTCGCGGCTGCGGCGGGACAGTTCGACCGCCCCCGTAAATACCCGGCGCTTGAGCCCCGCCGCGAGCGGTCGATAGGTCCGCCCGGCCTTGCCGCCGCCGGTGTTGCCGGCCTTGGAGCGGTCCCGGATTCCCTTCGCCTCCAGCGTGTACGCCGCGCCGGGGTCCAGGGCGGTCGTCTTGAGCGTCACCGTCCGCCCGTCTTCCTGGAGCATCGCCTTGAGGACGCGGGCGTCCCTGTTGAGCGTGTAGTTGCCCGCCGCCTCGGCGGTTTCGCGCGTCACCGGCTCGTCGAAGGCGACGAACACCACATTGTCGCGGCCGAGCGGGAGACGGGCCTTTTCCACGCTCGGTTTCCGGGTATCCGGCGTGACGGTGACGGTCACCTTCGCCGTCTCGCTGCTCGCCCGGCGGCGGTCGGAGACGTTGTAGGAGAAGCCGTCTTCGCCCACGAAGCCCGGCCGGCTGTGATAGCGAATCCGTGCGCCCCTGGCGCGGTCGAGGGAGCCGCCTTTGGGCCCCTCGGCGATGTGGACCCGAAGCGAGGGGGTCACGTCGTCGGCGTCGGTGGTCGGCAGGTCGATGAGCACGGACCGTCCCTCGGGGCAGACCGCCTCGGCGTCCGCGGCCTTCGGGGGGACGTTCTCGGTCTTGATCCGGTCCAGCGCGCGGCGGATGGTCTTGGCCAATCGCCGGTCGCTCCGCCGGGACAGCGCCACCAGCGGGCCCACGGCGGCTTCGGCGGCCTCGCCGATGTCCCTCAGCGCGTGGACGACCGGGTACACCAGCGGGCTCTCGGCCTTCTCGATCATCTTGATCAGCTCGGGGACGGCGGCCTTGGCGGCCGGTCCGATCCGGCCGATCGCCTGCAAAGCGTGTGACGCCCTGCGCGGTTCGCTGGTCTTGGCGAGCTTGAGCAGGGCTTCCACCGCGGGCGCCGCCTTCGGGCCCAGCGACCGGATCGCCGAGAGGGCGCGGCCGACGAGTCGCTCGTCCTCGGCGTCCATCGCTTCGACCAGCGCCGGAATGCTCCGGGCCGCGCCGTCGGGAAACCGGCCGAGGGTCTCGGCCGCCCACTGACGCCTGCGGGCGGACCCCGTGCGCAGAATGTTCACCAGCGGTTCGACGGGCGAGACGCCGATCTTCGCCAACGCTTCCGCGGCGTTCGAGCCGACTTGCAGGTCGCCGTGTTTCAGTGCGCCCAGCAGCGCCTCGGGCGCCGGTTCGGCGTTCGAGCCGATCTTCCCGAGCGCCTCGGCCGCGGCACGCGCGAGGTCGCGGTTCTCGCTCTTCAGCGTCCGGGCCAGTGGACCGACGGCCTTGACCGCCCCCGGCCCGATCGCGCCGAGCGCCCGGGTTGCTGCGCGCTGCAACTTCGGCTCGTCGCTTTCCAGCGCCTCGGCAAGCGCCGCGGTCGCCGGGGCGGCCGAGACACCCATGCGCATCAGGAGATTCGCCGCCGTCAGGCGTGCGCTCTGCTCGCCGTCGGCCAGGACCTTCGCCAGGGCCTTGGCGGCTTCGCCGGTCTGGTTGTCCATCGCCAGCAGCGCCTCGGACGCCGTGGCGAGGACCTTCTGCTCCTCGGACGCCAACGCCGCTACGAGGCTCGGGATGGCGTCCGCCCCGGCCTCACCGGCGCGGGCGAGCGTCCGGGCGGCGAGGGCGCGACGGTCGGCATTGCCGTCCTGGAGCATCCGGGCGATGCGCGGGACGATGGGGCGCACGCCGTCGAGTCCGACGCCGTCGAAGGCGGCCATCACCAACCGGCAGTGAGGGGCGCGGGTGCTCTTGAGTGCTTCGAGCAGCGCCGTCCGCATGCGCGGCAGGGCGGCCTTGCCGGCCGGGCCGATCGCCGCCAGCGCCGCCGACGCCTCGTGGCAGACGCGCAGGTTTGGCGAGAGCAGACGCCCGGCGAGTCGCTCCGCCCCGTCCTGGGCGCGGGGGCCCATCCGTTTGAGCAGCCCGGCGGCGAGGTACTGCACGTGCGGGTCGTCGTCGCCGAGCAACTCGGCGGTCGGTCCGGCGGCTTTCGCCGTGGCGGAGGGGTCGATCGCCTGGACGGTCAGCAGGATCAACCGTCCCAGCGTCCCGTCGCGACGGGCCAGGACGTCCGGCAGCGCCTCGAGCAGGGTCGGCAGCGCCGCACGCGCCTTCGGGCCCCTCGCCTGGAGCACCTCCGCCGCGGCGGCTTGGGTCAACCAGGCCTCCGGGCCCCCGGAGGTCACCCGGTCGGCGAGTTTCTCGGCCAGTCCGTCGGCGTCGGCGACCTCGGGGCGTTTCAGCAGCGACACGGTCGTCTTACGGTGCGCCGCCAGGCGGCTGCCGAGCTGGTCCAGCAGCGCGGGGACGTCACGGGCGGTCAGCCTGGCCGGCCGGGTCGTCGGGAAGGCGACCTTCGGCGACAGGGGAGGCGCCTCGGGCCGCTTCGGGGCCTCGGTGCGTCGGTACTCGCCGCTGCGCAGGTCGAAGACCATCAGCGGGCCGTACTTCAGGAACAACCGCCCCCGGGCGATCGTCGGCGGGACCGACGCCTCCCACTCCCCGTCGCGCAGTTCCGGCGCCGTCCGATACGTGAAGGGCTGGATTTCCCCCGTGACGGAGAACCCCTCGTCCGTCGGTTGCAGCAGGCGCACGCGGGGGGCGCGCTTGGGGCGGGCGGAGGCGTCGTGGGGGTCGCGGATGCGCACCAGGTCCACGGCGTAGATCATCCCGTCAACCGAGACGACGTGCCCGGGAACCCCGGCGGGCGCCTGGGCGATCACCTCGCCGGTCTCCGCATCGAGGCAGAGCAGGTCGGACCCGCGGCTGCGCTTGGCGCGCCCGGTCAGCGGCGGCAGCGCCCCGTCCTCGCTGCGCTGCACGCTGCGCTTCGTGTTGCCGAAGCAGTACACCCGCCCGTCGAGCAGGACCGCGTGGCTGTAGCGTCCGGGCGCCTCCCGGCGCACCCAGAGGACCTCCGCGGTGCGGGCGTCGTCGCTGAGCCGGAGCATGACCGTCTCCTCGCGACCCCAGCGGACCTTGCGCATGCGTTCGCGGAGGGTCACCGGCGCCGGTTGGGTCGGCGCCTCGACCGGGCGATACGGCGGGTCCAACGGCATCGACGCCCACGCCGGCCATTTCCGATCCGCCTCGGAGCCCGTCTCGCGGCGGATCGATGTGAGCACCAGCCCGTCGCTGTAAACGGGCGTCAGCGTCTTCTCGCCGCAACTGGGAATCTCCCACAGCGTCTTGCCGGTGTCCGCGTCGAGACAGAGCAGGTAGCACCAGGTGGGGGAGAGGATCAGGTTCCGCCCGCGATGGCGGAACGACGCGGCCGAGACGTCTGCGGCCGAGTAGTGCTTCCCCCGCCCCGGGTCGGCCTCCCAGACGATGCGCTCGCCGTCGCGGATGTCAACCGCCACCAGCGGCGGCGTCTGGTCGTCCCGGCTGACCGGGTTGAAGATCACCTTCTCGCGATGGAGGATCGGCGATTCGGGCAACCCCCAGCCCTGGCTCCCGCTGCCAGTGCCGAAGTCGGTCCAGGCGTTGACCTTCCAGCGGGTGGTCATGTTCTCCAGGTCGACGCCGTAGAGGTTCGCATTCGGGGTCGTGCCCACGGCGACGCCCTCGGCTACCAGCGGGGTGGACCGCGAGAAGCCGAACCGTTTCCACGCTGCGCTGCCCAGGTGGGCCTTGCCCAGGCGGTTCCCGTCGAGGTCGAATACGTGCAGCCACGCGTCGCCCCCGGCGACCACGTAGACCTTGCCCTCGTGGACCGTCACCGGCGCGGTGGTGATCCCCAGCGGCGTCTGCCAGAGCAGCTTCGGGCCCTCGGTCGGCCAGCTTCGCAGCAGTCCGCGCGCCGGGTAGACCCCGCTGGCGTCCTGTCCGCGGTATCCCACGCCCGCATCGCCGATCGCCGCCGGCCCGGCCGCCGTCGCCAGGACCGCCGCAGCGAGCCCTGCACACCGCAATCTCGCAAGAGTCATGCCTGCGCCCTTTCGCTGGTGTTCGCTCTTTCTTCCTTCTTCAACAGGTCCCGTTCGCGAAGGGACCGACCGCGGATCGAGATTGGTCGACGCCCTTCGACGTCGCTCAGGGCGTCCTGAGCGAGCCGAAGGCGAGTTGAAGGAAGCCCGGTCGGCTTGTCCCGGCGCTTGGGCCCGCGGGGCGCGGTGGTCGGCGGCGAGTCGGTGGGTTGCCGGGTCTGTTGCCCCCGGCCGGCGAACGCCGGCAGCGTTGAGGGGAGCCACTGTTACGTCCGGTACCCGGTCCGTACGCCCAACATGCGGCGGGCGACTGGACGGGCGATCCGTACGTCCGGCGCTGAGCGGGACGGCAGGCGGCGGGGTGCGCAGCTCTGTAGCTCCCGAGACGCAGAGATTGTGCGTTCGGCGGGCCCGGTCGGTTGGTCGGGCGTGGGCTCAGTCGTTTTTTCGCACGGCCGCGGCGGTGGGGGCGGCGACCATGTCGGCCAGGGCGAGGTCTTCGTCGGTGAAGGGCTGCTCGCCCTTGCGGTAGAGCACGACCAGCCCGATCAGTTCGCCCGGGGCGGGCAGCAGCGGCACCGCCAGGATGCTCAGGCCCACGAGGTACCGGCGGATGCTCTCGGGGAAGTCCTCGGTCCGTTCCTGGGCGTCCAGGAGCACTGGTTCGGGGCGGACGAGGATGTCGTCGACCACCGGGCGGACCAGCGCCTCGCAGAAGCCCAGCGCGTCGGGCTGGGGAACGCCGAAGCGTCCGACGATCCGCAGTTGCGCCTCGGCGTCGCAGACCAGCGCCACGCCGAAGACCGGGCCCGAGCGGTGCACCACGGTGCGGAACAGGGCGCGGAAGACGTCGTCGTCCCCGCCGGCGGCGATCAGTTCCCGCTGGTAATCGAGGATGCTCTGCTGGAGCAGGAGCTGCCCGTTGAGCGTGTGGTAGGCGTTGGTCAGGTCGGCGCAGGTGCCTTCGAGCCGGCGTTCGAGCGAGCGTTTCCGGCGGTTGATGTCCCGCGCGACGGTCCGCAGGCGGGCCCAGCGGCGTCGCCGGCGGCGGTCCTTCTCGCGACTCTCCAGGCCTGCCCGGACCGCTTCGCGCAGACGTTCGAGCTTCAGCGGCTTGGTGATCAGCTCGATCGGGCGGCGCCGGGAGGCCTCGGAGAGATTCTCCGGCGTGCCCTGACCGGTAATGACGATGGAGGGGATTTCGCCGTGGCAGTGGCGGAGGTGGTCGATCACATCCAGCCCGGTGCAGTCGCCGAGCATCAGGTCGGTGACCACCAGGTCGGGCCTGCGCCGGCGCGCGGAGCGGATCGCCTCCCGGCCGTTGGCGGCGGTGCGGCAGGAGAGCTCGAAGGATTCGAGCGCATCGGTGAGCAGTTCTCGGATTCCCGGCTCGTCGTCCACGACGAGGACCTCGGGCGGCGGAACGGATGACATCGCGACCTCCAGGGGCTCGCGGGCTCACTCAGGACCGGGCGGGCAGACGCACGTACACATTCGTCCCGGCGCCCGAGTCCGAACGGATCCAGATCGACCCGCCGTTGTTCTCGACCAGTCGCTTGGCCAGGGGCAGCCCCATGCCGCGGCGTCGCCCGGCCTGTTGGTGCGAGAAAAACGGCGTCCAGGCGTTCGCCAGCGTCTGCTCCGACATCCCGGGACCGGGGTCCCGGACCGTCAGCAGCACCGCGCGGCGGTCCTCGTCTCATTCGGCGCGAAGCGTCACGCGCCGCGAGGGGCCGGCCGCCCGGACGGCGTTGGTCAACAGCTCCGAGAGCACGTGCAGCGCCTGGGAGCGATCGACCCAGACCGCCGGGAGGGCGTCGCCACTTTCTATATCGATCATTGAGCCGTCGGCTTGAGCAGCGTTCCGCTCGACGAAGCGGTTTCTTGCCTCCTCCAGCAGCGCCGCGGCGTCCACGGGCGCCGGTTCCGGTGGGGCGGGGGAGGCGAATTCCATCAACTCCGTGATGATGTCGCTGATGCGGTGGGCCTGTCGGGCGATGAGGTCCCAGGTTTCGCGGTCCTCGGGCGTTTCGGCCCGTTCCCGCATCAGCTGGGCGCGCCCGGAGACCACCGCGAGGGGGTTGTTGAGCTCGTGGGCCGCTCCGGCGGCCATCTCCGCGACCGCCGCGAGGGTCTTCGTTTCGGCCAATGCCTGCTGCGTCTGGGCGAGTACATGGGACGCCCCGGCCAGTTGCTCGCTGACCCGCATCGCCCGGGCGCGTCCCTGGGTGATCGCCAGCGCCAGGGCGACCGCGGCCGCGAGGGCCTCGCGCCGCGGCGCGGCGTCCGGGTCGGCGAACCGCCCGAGCACGCCGCCGACCCAGCGCCCCTGGCAGCACAGGGGCTGGTGGGCTTCGAGCGATGTTCCCGCCCAGCGCGCCAGATCGCCGGGGTCGGAGAGCAGACGACCGAGGTCGGGCGTCTCGGGAACCTCCTCGCCGGCGCAGGGGAAGCTCTCCCACGCGGTCCCGGCGGGGTCGCGGCGGAGGACGAGCACCTCACCGACCTCCGCGCCGATCGAGTAGCCGACCACCGGTTCGTCCGGGCGCAGCTCGGCGGCGAAGGTGTCGACGATGCCCTGGAGCACGTCGGAGACGCCCGCCTCCGGGCTCAGGCGGGCGCAGAACTCGCGCAGGGAGCTGAACGCCTCCGCGCCCGGGCGGGCGGCGGTGCAGCGGTCGCGCAGGTCCGATGCGATCTGCCCGAGGCGGCGCTTGGCGCCCTGGAGGGCGTCGCAGAACTCCGCCGTCGTCAACTGCCGGTCCAGGCCGATCGCCTCACCCGCCGCGGCCAGACGCTCCGGCAGGCGGGCGGCGACGTCCTCGAGCAGCTCCTTGGAAATGCCCAGCGGCTCGGCCAGTTGCGCCGGGGTGCGGGGGAACTCGAAGTTGCCCGAGTATCCCAGGCGCCGGCGGCGGACCAGGGCGTCGGCCAGGCCGACCAGGGCGATCCGCTCCGGGCGGCGGACGTCGGTCGGGATCGCTTCGAGGGGCTGGTGGTGCAACCAGGCGACCTCGGCGACGCCGGCGGGAAGGGCCCAGTGCTCGCCGAGGCGGCGGGCCAGAACGGTATGGTCCGCGCCGATGCGCCGCCGCTCGGCGTCGGCGATATTGCCCTGCCCGCTCCGCACCCCCTCGATGACCCGCTCGTAGGTCTTGGGGAGGGTGCTGAGCATCGCGAGCTTGCCCACGTCGTGCAGCAACCCGGCGGTGAAGGCCTCGTCGCCCGAGACGCCCAGCGGATGGGCCTCGGCGAGCAGTTCCGCGGCGCAGCCGACGGCCTGGCAGTGGACGATCAGCTCGGCCAGGCGCGAGCGCAGGGGCTCGGCGCCGTCGGCGCGGCAGGGGAGCACGGGGGCGGCGAGGGCTTCGGCGGCGGCGGCTTGGACGCCGAGACGCCCGATCGCATGGGCGCAGGAGACGACCCCTCGGGCGCCGTCGGCGCGGCGCAGCAGTGCGATGCCCAGGGCGGGATCGGAGCAGAGCAGTTCGCTCAACCGGTCCCGGCCGGCCGTGGTGCGCAGCCCGACGTCGGCGAGTTCGACAAGGCGCGCGAGCGTCCCCGGGAGCATGGGCAGCGCGCCGACGCGCCGCAGGAGCACGTCGACCTGCGCCGAGCTCATCCGGATGCCGCCCGGAATGTCCGGTCTTCCCGCCACGTCGCCTCCATTCCCGTCGTCGTCACGACGGCGGGGTTACATCCCCCAGGGGTCCGCGGTCCGCTCAGGAGCGGACGAGCTTGAGCATCCGCTGGAGGACGTTCTCGATGTTAAACGGTTTCTTGATGAAATCGTCCGCCCCGGCCTGTTTGAGCTGTTCGACGTCGCCGGGGTCCACCACGCCGGAGATGATCAGGATCTTGATGTGGTTCAGGTCCGGATTGTCGCGGATGGTCTTGCAGACCACGTTCCCGTTGACGTCCGGGAGCATGTAATCGAGGACCACCACGTCCGGGCGGAACTGTTGGGTCTCCACGCCGGCGTCGTAACCGGTGCTGGCGGTGCGGACGTCGAACCGTCCGTCGTGCGAGAGCACATCGGCGAAGAGCTGGACGATCTGCGGGTCGTCGTCGACCACGAGCACCCGGATGCGATCATCCTCCATGCCCTCCAGCGGGATGCCGTTTTCCTTCATGAACTTGATGAGGGAGTCCCGCGGGATGCGCCGGAAGCGGCTGCCCGGGACGCGGAACCCCTGGAGCTGCCCGTTGTCGAAGCAGCGGATAATCGTCTGCTGTGAGAGGTTGCAAATGTCCGCAGCCTCGCCGGTGGTGAAGACGGGTTTGTGTCGCACAGGTCCTTGTTCTCCGCTGGGGGAAGGGCGGAACTCCGTTGCCCGTCCCGTACCTATCCTTGGTTTCCCAGACGCTTCAGTTCTCCAATATAACCCATTTTAACCCTACGATTCGGTCCGGAAAAGAGGAAAAAACGGGATCGAACGCGGCGCCGGCGCGCAGATCCGGCAGGGAATCAAACGGAAGAACACTCCTTTCCGCCCGGGATCGTCGTTATACTATGGGTGGCGCAATTGTTCCGCGCGCAGCGAATCTTTGGAGGCGCCGACATGTCCATGGGCAAGTGCACGTTGCTGATGCTGGTCGGGATCGTGGGGACCGCGGGCGTCGCGGTCGGGGGGTTCGAGAACCCCAAGGCCAACAAGCCCCCCAAAGCCAAGCCCCATCGGCGCAGCGCCGCCGAGAGCCTTCCCCCGCTGCCCCTTCCGGCTACGCCGCTGCGCCGCAGCGAGCGGAAGCGCCAGCCCGCGCCGCCGGCGCTGATCGGGATGATCAACTTCTCGGCCGAGAAGTGGAAGATCGTCGACGGCAAGCGGGTCCGTGCCGACGCCTTCCCGACCACGCAGATCGACATCGAGCGGTTGATGCGTTTCGCCAACGGCCGGCTGAATATCCGCTACCGCTACGTGCCGACCTCGCTGGGGAAGTTTTCGTGGGACCCGGCCGAGCTTCCGCTGCTTTACGTCACCGGCTGGACCCCGATGCCGAAGCTCTCGGACGAGATGATCGCCAAGCTCCGCCGGTACCTTTACGACGGCGGAACGCTGGTCTTCCACGCCCAGTGCGGGCGCCCGGAATTCGTCAAGAGCGCCCGGGGGCAGATCGTCCGCCTGTTCCCGAACCGCCCGCTGGCGCCGATCGATACCGACAGCCCGCTCTATCACGCCTATTTCGACGTCAAGCGGATGCGGGTCCGCAAGGACGACAAGCCCTTCAAGTCCATGCCGCCGTACCTCGAGGCGGTCTACCTCGGCTGCCGACCGGCGATTCTCTTCAGCCCGATCGATCTCAACTGCGGCTGGGACGTGGTCAAGCACCCCATCGAGGGCGGGATTCTCTATCACCAGGACGACGCGACCGCCCTGGGCGTCAATATCATCGCGACGGTGCTGGCGAACTTCCAGTACGCCCGCGCCTGGGGCACCGAGAAGCTCTTCCATGAGCAGGGCGAGAAAACCCGCGATCAGCTCGTGATCGCCCAGGGGGTCCACGAGGGCGACTGGGACCCCACGCCCCACGCCCTCCCGACGCTGATGAAGTTCATCCAGACCGAGACCACCCTCAACGTCCAGTTCCGCCGCGAGGTGGTGGACCTGACCCACAAGGACCTCTTCAAGCACCCGGTGCTCTACATGACCGGGCTGCGGGACTTCAAGCTCTCCGGCGAGAAGATCGCCCGCTTGCGCCAGTACCTCGCCGGCGGCGGGGTGCTGATTGCCGACGCGGCCGCGGGACGCAAGGCCTTCGACGTCGCCTTCCGCCGCGAAATCCGCAAGGTCCTGCCCCAACGCAAGCTCAAGACCCTCAAGCCCGACGCGCCGATCTACCAGATGCCGATGAAGATCCGCAACGTGGACTACACCGACATCGTCAAGGCACAGCAGCCGGAGCTCAACGCCCCGACGCTGGAGGGGATCGAGATCGACGGGCAGCTTTCGGTGATCTACTCCCCCCTGAGCCTGGGCAACGGCTGGGAGCAGCTCAAGTTCGCCTACTCCCGCGGGTACGCCGAACGCGACGCCCTCCGCCTCGGGGTGAACATCATCGCCTACGCGATGACGCACTGACGGACAAAGCGGGAATCAGGGCGCGGCGGAGGGGCGCCGGACGCGGTCGGTGCATGGGGGGAGCGGGCGGTCGGGGGCAAGGGGTTCCCCTCCCGCCCGTCGGTTTCCCCGATGCCCGCGCGTCGCGGGCGAATCCCTGTT
>CAYTQL010000027.1:0-11520 GCA_964439555.1 uncultured Planctomycetaceae bacterium
GATCGATACTCCCGGGCACGTGGACTTCCATTACGAGGTCAGCCGGGCCCTCCAGGCATGCGAGGGGGCCCTTCTGGTGGTCGACGCCGCCCAGGGCGTCGAGGCGCAGACCGTCGCCAATGTTCACCTGGCCGATCGGAACGGGCTGACGCTGGTGCCCGTGGTCAACAAGATCGACCTGCCCGCCGCGCGACCCGAGGACACGGCCATGGAGATCGAGCACCTGCTCGAGCCCCTCGGTGACGGCGAGCAGGCCCGGGCGGCGGAGGACTGCATCTTCACCTCGGCAAAAAGCGGCGAGGGGATCGACGAGATGATGACCGCGATCATCGAGCAACTCCCGCCCCCGCGCGGCGACGCCGACAAGCCGACCCGCGCGCTGGTCTTCGACAGCACCTATGACGACTACCGCGGCGTGGTGGTCTACTTCCGGCTCTTTGACGGGCGGCTGCGCGTCGGCGACAAGATCAAGATGATGGGCGTGGCCGAGGAACACCAGATTTCCGAGCTGGGCAAGCTGATGCCCTCGCCGACCCGCTTCGAGCAGATGGATGCGGGGGAGGTGGGGTACCTCGTCGCCTCGATCCGCAGCGTCTCCAGCGTCCACGTGGGCGATACGATCACGCTCGCCAAGGCCGAGGCCGACGAGCCGATGCCCGGGTACCGCCCCCCGCAGCAGATGGTCTTCTCGGACTTCTACCCGGGCCCGAGCACGCAGTTCCCGGAGCTGCGGGACGCCCTGGAGAAGCTCCAACTCAACGATTCGGCGCTGATCTTCCAGCCGATCAGCTCGGACGCCCTGGGCTTCGGCTTCCGCTGCGGATTCCTGGGCATGCTGCACATGGAGATCGTCCAGGAGCGTCTGGAGCGCGAGCACGACGTGGAACTGGTCCAGACGGCCCCGACCGTTCCCTACCAGGTGCTCAAGAGCGACGGGGAGGTCGTGGAGGTCGACTCGGCCGGCGACCTGCCCGAGCCGAACTACATCGAGGAGATCCGCGAGCCGATCGTCAGGACGAACCTGATCGTTCCCTCCGAGGCGATCGGGCCGGTGATGCAACTCGCCGAGGAGCGACGCGCGGAGTACCAGAAGACCGAGTACCTTTCGGCCGACCGGGTGATCCTCACGTACAAGTTTCCTTTGGCGGAGATCATCTACGACTTCTATGACAAGCTCAAATCCGCCTCGCGGGGATACGGGACGATGGACTACGAGGTGCTCGGGTACGTCGCCAACGACCTGGTGAAGATGGACATCCTGGTGAACAACCAGAAGGTCGATGCGTTGAGCGTGATTTGCCACCGCTCGCAGGCCGAGCCCCGCGGTCGGGCGGTGATCCAGAAACTCCGCGGGGAAATCGACCGGCACATGTTCGAGATTCCGCTCCAGGCGACCGTGGGGAACAAGGTCATCGCCCGGGAGACCATCAAGGCGATCCGCAAGAACGTCACCGCCAAGTGCTACGGCGGGGACGTGTCGCGGAAGCGCAAACTGCTGGAGAAGCAAAAGGCCGGCAAACGCCGCATGAAGATGGTCGGGAACGTCGAGATTCCCCAGAAGGCGTTCCTGTCGGTGCTCGAGGCGGGGACGGAGTGACGGGGGGGCGGAGTCCGAGACCTCGAATGACGAATCAGGCGCCAAGCCCGAAACCCGGAATGCTCGATCGGCGCCGTTCACGGGTGCGAGGACCGAGGTCCTATGCTTCGGATTCTCCGTCTACCACTACCGTGAAGTCGTTCGGCAGATAGCCGGTCACCGTTCGGAACCGGAGTCCCATCTCCCCGAGGATCCGCTCGACGCGTCGCATGGGGTAGCAGAAGTACGTCGGCTCACACGGCTGGCCGGTGTCGCGGAGGAGGTTGACGACGGCCGTTGCGCCGGCGAGGTCGGTGAAGGTGCGGATCGCCCGGGGAAGGAACGCCATGTTGTTGCCCAGGTTCAGGTTCAGCGTCCCGGAGCAGAAGACCACGTCGAAACTCCGCGGGGGAAAGGGGTTTGCGGTGAACAGGTCCGCTTGCACGAACTGGCCGGAGGGGTTGCGCTTCTTCGCGGCGGCGACCATCCTCTCCAGCAGGTCCACGCCGGTGTAGTCCACCTCGATTCCGCCGTTGCGCAGGTGGGTCAGCAGGTCGCCGAGCCCGCAGCCGACGTCCAGCAGCGAGCGCCCTTCGAGGTCCACCTCCTCGATGAGCACGTCGAAGCGGCGGTGCTGGGATTCGGCGCTGGCCCAGTCGAGAATCTCGTGGTGGCGCCGACGGGAGGCCAGCAGCCGCTCGTAATGGGCGGCGATCCACTCGGAACGCGGAGATGGTTCGCTACTCTTCATAGATCTCCGCCTCGCCGACCACGCGCTCGGCGAAGTCGCGTCCGCCGAGAAACAGGCTCCAGGGCTCGATGGCCCCGCGGGAATCCCACGTGTCGATCCGGGCAAGCTGCCAGTCGTCGGCGACCTGCCGGAGCGTGCCCCGGGCGATGCGCCGCTCGAGGTCCCGGCGCCGGTGGGACAACTCGCGAATCTCCGGGCACTTGGGATCTTCCTCCGCCAGGGCGCGGCGGCGGCGGGCCAGTTCGGCCATCTCGTCGAAGGTCTCGGCGAACGCCTCCTTCTGCCACGCCTCCCGCTGCTCTTCGTCGCCGAAGCGTTCCAACCGCTCGGATGCGCCGGCCTGGCGGTTCCGCCATTCGCGCCCGAGTCGGGCGGCGGGAATCGTCTCCGCGTCGAACTCGCGGGCGAGGTGGTCCGGGAGCTTCAGCGTGGTCTCCAGCTCCGTGAGGCGGTCGAGCAGGTGGAAGCGGACCCGCACGACCGGGCGAAGCTCCGCATCGATCAGCCCGGCGCGCTGAAGCTTGCGGGCGAAGCAATGGACGGCCGGCATGTACAGCGAGCCGCGGTAGGGCAGCGCCAAACCCCGTCCGGGGTTGCCGAGGCGGACCTGGATCACCAGCACGACCGCCTTGCCTGCCACGGCGCGGATTCCGGCGGCTCGGAGGGCGTCGGCGTCGCAGGCGCCGTCGCGCAGAGGAACGGTCCGGTCGCCGCAGCGCAGCGCGCCCGCCTCCAGGAAGACCCCGGTGCGGACGAGCCGGTCTTCGCGCTGCATCGTCGCGAAGAAGGGCAGTTCGCCGCGCTTCGTCTCCAGCGGGCGGAGGCCCACGTCCGTCTCGGCCAACGCCTCGTTGTAGAGACCGGCGGCGGTATCGTAATTGCGTGTAAACAGCGCCAGCATCCGCAGTCCGCCATCACTGAGGCCCAGCAGTTCACCGGTCATCGCCAGGGCGGCCGCGCCGTCGAGGTGTTCGCTCATCCACCCGCGGTAGAGGTCCACCAGGCGGGCGTCGGCGAAGCGGGTCAGCAGCCCGCCGAGTCGTTCGCGCTCGGCGGCGAACCACGCGGCGATGCGTTCCTGCGGTCCGGGGTCGGGCAGGCGCGTGCGGCAGTCGGCCTCGGCCTTGTCCATCATCTCGCGGAGGAACGGTCCGGCCTCGGCGACCGTCACGTCCCCGATCACGCGGTGATGGTGCTTGTCGCCGACGTAGCTGGGCCCGATGAGCTGCCAGTTATCCCCGGGCGAGAACTCGTCGTACAACTCGTCGACGCTGAGGGCGAGCTGCTTGGCCAACGCCTTGGTGGTCCGCCCGGTGCAGGTTTCCCACTCGCGGATCTCCACGGGCAGCTTGCCGAGGAACTCGCTGTAGAACAGCGCCGCGCCCCAGTCCTGCCCGCCGCTGCGGTAGAACCGCTCCAGCGCCAGCGAGAGCGGTTGGTCCGGGTCGGCGCCGAGTTGTGTGAAGGCGACGTCGATGTCCTCGATGCAGTGGGTGACCTCGCGCCCCGCGGCCGCGAGGGCCCGGAGCTTCGGAAGGGCGTCCCAGAGGGGGTGGCAGTTCTGGTCGATGCTCAGCACGCCGATTGGATCACCCCTGCTCGCAGAGCGATTCGCGGGTCTCGACCAGGGCCCGGCCGAGCAGCTCGTCGGTCGCCCGCCCGCGGTAGAGGTAGCGGACGTGGGTTTCGAGGCAGACGTCGGTGATTTCCCCGTCGTCGTCGGCGGTGAGGAAGATCCGCAGCGTGTCGCCCCCGCGGGCGTGGACGAGGATCGGCCTGTCGCCGGTGAGGTATTCGCCCGGCCAGTCGAAGCGGCGCGCGGCGAGCACCGCCGCGGCGGCCGAACCGGTCCCGCAGGCGAGGGTCTCGCCCTCGACGCCGAACTCCCAGGTGCGGATGCCCAGCTCGCCCTCGCCCAGGACGCGGACGAAGTTGGCGTTCGCCCCGCGCGGGGCGAAGCGAGAGTGATAGCGGAAACCGGGACCCCAGCGGGCGAGGTCGAGGTCGTCGAGGTCCTCGACGTAGGTCACCGCGTGGGGCACGCCGGAGACGGTGAAATCGCACCGCCAGCGCCGCCCCTTCACCTCCAGGTCGAAGTCGCACTCGACGCCCTCGGGCAGCGGGATGCACACGCGGACGTAGGCGGACCCGTTGCACCCGGTGACCACCCCGGCGGGGGTGAGGATGCGAATGCAGTGGGGCAGGTCGAAGCTCTCCTCCACGTGCACCCAGCGGATGAAGCAGCCCGTTCCGTTTCCGCAGAGCTCGGCCTCGGATCCGTCGGCCTCGATGAACCGGGCGGCGATGTCCGCGGCCTCGGGCACGGCCGGTCGGGCGGCGAAGATCAACCCGTCGGCGCCGATCGCCAGTCCGCGGCGGCAAAGCGTGCGCGCGAACTGCCCGAGCGCCTTCTCGTCGTCGAGCAGGGCGTCGAAGCGTCCGTCGCGGTTGTCGATGCAGATGAAGTCGTTTCCGCTTCCGGATAGTTTGGCGAACTCAAGGTGGTCGATCATGGCGTACTTTCAGCGCCCGCCGGGGGGCGGGCTCCAGTCTATCATAGGCGCGGCTGCCCCGGCCCGCCAGCGTCGCGCTCCCCGTCGCGGGGCTTCGAAATCGCAAAAACCCATACCGGCTCGCCGCGGCAGCGGGTCCGGAGGACCAGATCGAATCGCCGATCGACGATCAGCCGGCGGATGATTCCGGGGCTCTCGGCGGCGTCGACGAGGTGCTGCTCGACGATCACCAGTTCGTACGGGCTCTGGCCGGTGTGCAGATCGGCCCGGACGGCCAAGGCTTCCGGCGAGCGCAGGTGGACCGGGAGAAGGTGGAAGGGGGCTTCGGCGTCGGTGCGGAACTGCTCCGTGGGCGCCGCGGCGTAGAAGGGGAACCATCCGTGCGGGGCGAGCATGCGGCGGTCGGGACCGACGGCGCGGACGATCTCCGCGGAGACGCGCCGGTAGCAGCCCTTTTCCTCGTGCGGGGCGACCGGGGCGAGAAGGATCGCCGGCAGGGCGATGCCCAGGACCCACAGGGCGACCGTCAACCGCGGGCGGAGCCGCTGACGGGTCCGGGCGACGCCGAGGAGCGTCCAGGCGACGAGAATCTCCAGCCCAGCTCCGGCGCACGGGGCGAGCAGAAGGAACGGGAGCATCGCGTGCCGACTGGAGAGATACGCCGGTCCGCGGCGAAGCTCCAACGCCGCCAGCAGCGGGAACATGACCGCCACGCCCAGGAGCATGATGAAGGCCCCGCGCCGCGTGGGGTAGATGCGGACCTCCCCCGGCAGCCGGATGCGCAGCGCCACGCCCAACCAGGTCGCCCAGCAGGCGATCGCCAACACGGCCGTGACCGACCCGACCGCCTGGCGTCCGCGATCGATCACCCGGCGGAGGGCGTCCAACGCGCGCAGGGAGACGGGCCAGTCCTCCCAGGACGCCGCGGCCAGGGGCAGCGAAAGACCGGGCGCGGAGAGAAAATCCTCGATGCCCTTCTTCTGGGTCAGTCCGCCGACCAGCACGGCGTAGGGCAGGAAGCAGATCAGCAGCGTCGCCAGCAGGGCGCCCGCGGAGGCGAGCTGGAGCTTTCGGGCCCGGGCCTGGCGGGGGACGAACAGCAGCAGCCCCAGCCCGATCGCCCCGGCCAGGAGCTCCTCCGGGCGGGTGAGATAGCCCAACCCGGCCAGCAGCCCGGCCGTTGCGGCCAGAGGAATCGCACGCGTCCGCCGCGCACACAGCGCCCGCCGCGCCGCCAGGGCGGCGACGATGGCCCACAACGCCAGTGCAACCGCCATGGGGTCGCTCAGGGCGTCGACGGACACCTCCGTCAGCCCGGGCGCCAACCCCGCCAGCAGCGTGGTGACCCCCGCGGCGCGGTCGCCGAAATACTCGCGCGCGATCAGGAACAGCGCCACCAGCAGGAACGCCCCGGCCGCGAGGGACACCCCGCGGGCGTCCAGTTCGTCGGGACTGTCCCCACTCGCGCGTCCCATCCCGGCGACGGCGGCCGGGTAGAGCGGGTGATAATGATACCCGCGGAGCGTCTCGAGCAGTGGCTCCTCGCCGAGCTGCCGGGCCATGGCGATGTACACCGTCCCGTCTCGGGCGATAATCTCAGTCTGCGTCCAGGCGGTGTATCGCGCCGCCATCGCCGGGAGCAGCGCCAGGATCAGCCAGCCCATCGCCCGCAAACCGAGCCGGGCATTGGGCTCAGATGGTCTCGCCATAGAGCAATGCCCGCGTGAACTTGCTGACGATCCGGTTGTTGACGAACAGAAGGGGCAGCAGCATCTGGAGCGAGGTGTTCGGCGGGCGGAGGTAGTCCGCCAGCGCCTTGCGCCACGCGGTCTTGTAGCCCATGAGCACCTCCTGGGTGTTCTCGGCGCCCAGGGCGTCGGCCGCCGTCTGCGCCGCCAGCACCGACGCCCGCACCGACGGGAGCAGCATATGCCCGGAGATGTTGTCGGCGAATCCCCCCGCCGAGCCGGTCAGCAGGCAGCGCTTGGCCACGTGAGACTCCAACTCCAGCGCCACCCCCGCCGGCGGATGCCACACCGCCCCGTGCGCCCGATGCAGGGGGATCTTGGAGGGAAGGACCTCCGCCTGCTGAAGATCGGCCACGAGCTGGGACAGCTCCGCCGCGCGGTTCCCGGAGGCCATCGACTCTGAGATCACCCGCACGTGCAGCGTGGAATTGGTTACGAAGAACATGCCCAGTTCGGTCCGCTCGGGCAGCTCGACCACGTGCAGGGCACCGCAGAGCTCCTTCGTCGCGGGCACGTCGCCGACGGGCACGTCCAGACCGGCCGCGATCAACTCGCTCTGGGGCACGGTCCGCAGGGGCAGCGACAGCTCGGCGATCACGTCCCGTGGGCGTCCCTGGCAGAGCAGGAGGATCCTCGCCTGGACGGTGGTGGTGCCCCGCAACTCGACGCGGTCCTCCTCGAGGTGGATCGCCG
Source organism: uncultured Planctomycetaceae bacterium (assembly GCA_964439555.1). Lineage (GTDB taxonomy): Bacteria > Planctomycetota > Phycisphaerae > SM23-33 > SM23-33 > CAYTQL01. The sequence continues at coordinate 7,282 of CAYTQL010000027.1, forward strand.
GATAGGTCCGCGTCCCGCGCGTGCGGATGCCGGACTTGTTGCAGAGCTTCTTCAGCGCGTCGGTGAGCTTCCCGGGCTCCACGAAATGCCCTGCGGGCTTCCGGGCGCGGTAGTCCACCTCCTGGTCCATCGCGGCGTTGTGGTAGATGACGCGCTTGAACTCGGTCATCTTCGCCTGCTTGACGATGGTGTCGGGGAGCCCGGCGTTTTGCAGGAATCCGCGCGGGACCCAGTCGGCCAGGGGGCACTCGATGGGCTCGGCCGGGGCGTCGACCACGACCGCGTCCAGCTTCCGTTTGCTCAGCACCCCGGCTGCGGCATAGCCCGCCGGGGTTGCGCCGAGGATTGCGATGTCATAGAGCTTGGCCATACAGCCGGATACCGTACCCCCGTACCCCCGCGAGCACAAGCGGTTGAGTGCCCGGATGGCGGATATCCGCATCGGGCGGTCAGCCACGGCGACGAGCCGGGAGCGTCCGCAACGGACGCCGGTTTCCCGTCGCAACTTCGCTGGAGGTTGCCTCTATTGCGTTGGGGCGGTGGCCGGGGTCCCCTCGTAGTCTTTCCCGTGTTTACGGATGTACTCCTTCTCGACGACATCGGAGGTCTTCCCGTAGTTGGGCGTGCGAGGCTTGACCTCCTTCAGCGGGTCCTTCTGGCGCGGGTCCTTGTAGAGGTGGACGTTGTCCCAGAGATACGTTCCCGGCGGCCAGTAGGAGTAGATCTGGACCTGGAGATACTCCACGTCCTCAGGCAACCCGCCGCGGGGCGGGAAGGGGGCGGCGTAGTGGGCCCAGCCGTTTTCGCCTGCCTTCGTTGCGGCGCTTTGTTCGCCGCAGTTGAGATACCAGCGGTAGCACTCGCGGAGGAAGTTCATCGGGTCCCGCTCGATTTCCTTCCTGATCAGGGCCTTTCGCTTCGCCTCGGGCAGCTCGGCGAACCGGCGGGGGGTGAGCCCGAGCTTCGCCAGCGAGCTTTCCGGCAGCCCGTCCATCGCGTGCGGGGTCTTCTTGAAGCCCTTGACGAACACCTTCGCCCCGCCCAGGCCCTTGCGATCGGCCGTCAGCCAGTACCGTTGGCCCGCCGCGGCGGGGATCCACTCGCTGCGGACGTGCACGCCCTCGAGCCCGCCGACGCAGGCGTAGGAGGTGTCCCGACCGATCTTCGGCGGGTCCTTCGGGCTCGCCTTGCCCAGGCGCAGCGCCCGGCGGTAGGCCAGCCAGGGGTCGCGTTTCAGGTCGGTGCGGACCTTGAGGATCTTCCCGCGCCCCTTCGGCCCGTCGATGAGCATGTGCCCGACGTTGTCGAACGGCTCCCACCCGCGGTTGCCGGCCTCGAAGGTCCCGTTGGGGTTGAGCGGCGCGCCGAAGTCTTCCGGCTCGGACTCGTCGCCGTATTCGGGCGGGGACCACTCCCGCTTGCCCGTGATCGCCTCGACGATCGCCCGGGCGATCACGGCGTTGGCGCGCTCGGAATCGTCAGAGAAGACCTTCTCCCAGCCCCCGGGCTTCCGGGCGTCGCCTTCGCCGCGGAGGTCGATGCACCCCAGCGTCGCCCGCACGAGGGTCCCGTCCTTCTGTACCGTTCCGAACACCCCGAGGTTGACGCCGATCTTCTCGCGCATCAGCGTCCCGAGCTTCCTGCGGTCGGCGTTGAAGCCCGCCTCGTCGGACGCTTCGGCGGTCGAGAGGCGGTCGAGCACCCAGAAGTCCTTGTGGCGACGCAACTTGGCGCGTACCGCCTCGGCGAGCTTCTTCCCGTACTTCGCCTCGTTGCACTCGAAGTCGAAGATGCAGACGTACGCCTTGTACTGCCGCTCGCCCTCCCCGGCCGAAAGAACGCCCGCCGCCAGCAGAATCGCCAAAATGGCCCATCGAGTCCGATGCATGGTCTTCTACGAGTATAACGAACCGGTCGGCGATGCGGATTGCGAATTGCGGATCGCCGACGGCTCGATGCGCGGCGGCGTGGAATTCGCCCTCCCGTCCGTTCCGGCGTCTTGTCACGCCTGCGCCCGGGCGGTACGCTCTGGGCTCGCAAGCCAGGTCTGAATTGAAGGAGAGGTCGTATGGATCGTGCATCCGCCGTGGAGCGGCTTTGCGACAAGGGCATCGTCGCCGTGGTGCGGGCCGGGAGCAGCGGGCAGTTGATGGACGTCGCCAACGCCCTGTTGGCCGGCGGGGTCGACTGCATCGAGATCACCATGACCACGCCGGATGCGCTGGAGGTGATCGCCGAATGTCGCCGCGAGCTCGGCGCCCGGGCGCTGGTGGGCGTCGGGAGCGTGCTGGAGAGCGACACCGCCTCCCAAGCCGTCCAGGCCGGGGCGCAGTTCGTCGTCAGTCCGATCTTCGATCCGCACGTGATCGAGGTCGCCCACGCGGCCGACAGACCGTGCGTCCCGGGCTGCTTCACGCCCACGGAGATCATCACCGCTACCGTGGCGGGGGCGGACCTGGTGAAGGTCTTCCCGGCGGGCATGTTCGGGCCCAAGTTCTTCAAGGCGATCCTCGCGCCGATGCCCGAACTGAAGCTCACGCCGACCGGCGGGGTGAACCTGGACACCGCGGCCGAGTGGATCCACGCCGGGGCGCAGACGCTGGGCGCCGGCTCGGCGCTGGTGACCACGCAGGCACTGGCGGAGGGCGATTTCGGCGAAATCGAACGCCGCGCCGCGGAATTCGTGCGCATCGTGGCCGAGGCGCGGAACGACGCGGGCGCTTCAGCGAGGTGAAGGTGAAGGGCGCCGGGGCATTGCGAACGGCGGTCGGCTGGCTCGGCGGGCGCGGCGGGTACGTCCTGCTGACCGGCGGGTACCGGCGTCTGGCCGGGGCGCCCCCGGAGCGGTTCGATCACGCCTGGGCGTCTCTGCTGGCGGCGGCGCTGCTGGCCGGGCTCGCCGGGGCGGGCGTCTACGACGCTTCCTGGAAGCTCCTGCCCACCATCGGGGGGATGCGCATCCTCCAACCGGCCATGCTCACGCTGTTCTGGGTCGCCTGGCCGCTGCGCGAAGCGGTGGGGGCCCTGGCGTGGGTGCTCGGGCGTTCGCCGCGGCAGCGCCAGAGCATCGGCGCGGCGCTGGTGGTGCTGCTGTTCGCCGCGTTGGGCAGCCTCAGCGCGCACGCCCACACCGAGCACGCCTGGCCGGGGGCGGTGGCGTGGATGCGCCCGTACGTGCTCTACCGTCCGATGCTGCTGATGCCCCTGTGGGGCGCGTGGGCGATGCTCGTCACTGTCCAGTTCGTCCGCCCCGCCGAGCGGACCTCGCCGCAGGTCGAGCGGTTCGCCCGCACCTGCGGCGCCCTGACGACCGCGGCGGTGATGGGCGTCCTGTTGCTGGGGACGGTGCAGTACTTCGCCTTCCTCCCGTGGGAGCAGTTGATCGTCTCCGGCGCGGGGGTTCTGAGCGGCGCGGTCGGGGGCGCGGCGATCTGCGGCGGCGGTCGCCTGACCCGCCGGCGTCTGCTGGCGACGAACCTGCTGACGCAACTGGTCTTCCTGCTGACCTACCTTGGCGTTCACCACTGGCGTTTCGGGTGGTAGATCGCCTTGACCCGCCCGACCCGGGGCGATAGAAAGCGCACTATGAAAAGCACGGCTCTGCTGGCGACATCGGTTGAGAACTACCCGAAGCGAACGGGCAAGGTCCGCGACCTCTACGAGCTGCCCGACGGGCTGCTGCTCGTCGCGACCGACCGGATCAGCGCCTACGACGTCGTGATGCCCAACGGCATCCCCGACAAGGGGCGGGTCCTGACCCAGATCAGCCTGTTCTGGTTCGACCAGCTTTCCGAGCTGGTCCCGAACCACGTTCTCTCGGCGGAGATGGAGTCGCTCCCGGACGAAGTGCGTTCCGAGGAGCTCGAGGGGCGGTTCATGCTCTGTCGGCGGGCGGAGGTGGTGCCCATCGAGTGCGTGGTCCGCGGATACCTCGCCGGCTCCGGCTGGCGGGAGTACAAGAAGTCCGGGTCGGTCTGCGGGGTCAAGCTCCCGGGTAAGCTCAAGCAGTGCGACCAGCTTCCCGAGCCGATCTTCACCCCCGCCACCAAGGCCGAGACCGGCCACGATGAAAACATCAGCTTCGAACAAGCCTGCGACATCGCCGGCAAGGACCTGATGACCAGGCTGCGCGACCTGAGCCTGGCGATCTACACGGAGGCACGCGAGTACGCCGCCGACCGGATGGGCTGGGCGATCTGCGGCAACCCGCTCGGCATCGAGGAACAACCCATCCGGAAG
>CAYTQL010000027.1:11530-15363 GCA_964439555.1 uncultured Planctomycetaceae bacterium
AGGCCGAGTCCGGGCACGACGAGAACATCAGCTTCGAGAAAGCCTGCGAGCTCGTCGGCGCCGAGACGATGGAACAGCTCCGCGACCTGTCACTGAAGATCTACAACCAGGGGCGCGAGTACGCCGCCAAGCGGGGGATCATCGTCGCCGATACGAAGTTCGAGTTCGGCCGCGACGAGGACGGGAAGATCATGCTGATCGACGAGGTGCTCACGCCCGATTCCTCGCGGTTCTGGCCGGCGGATTCCTACAAGCCCGGGAAGGACCAGCCGAGCTTCGACAAGCAGTTCGTGCGCAACTACCTCGACGAGATCAAGTTCAACCGTACCCCGCCCGCGCCGCCGCTGCCCGCCGAGATCGTCCAGAAGACGCGCGAGAAGTACATCGAGGCCTACACTCGTCTGACCGGGCAGAAGTTCAGGTGGGAATAGCCCGCCGGTGAGCCTCCGGGCGGTGCAGCGGAGCGTGGCATGTCCCGTGTCGACCCCCCCGACAGCCCGGCGTCGGTCGGACCCGCCCCGCGCAGGGGGCGGATCACCAAGGGCGACTGGACGCTGATCCTCTGCGCCGTCGTCGGGGCCGGGGCGGCGGCGCTGTCGGTGCTGGGACTCGCGTCGCCCGCCGGACTGCTGGGCTATGTCGCCGTGGCGGGGGCGATCGGGGCGGTGACCAATCGCATCGCGATCACGATGCTCTTCGACCCCTGGCCGAGCCGGCGCGTGCGCCTCCCGTACACCGGGCTGATCGAGCTCGAGCGGGAGCGGATCGTCGAGGCCCTGGCCGACGCAGCGGCCGAAACGCTCCTGCGCCCCGAAGAACTGGCCGCGGAAATGACCCGCGGCGGGCAGCTCCAGTCGCTGCGGGACGAGGCCGTCGAGGCCATGCACGCCTGGGCCCGGCGCGAACAGGCCGGCGAGGGACCCGCCCCGGCCGGGACGCAGGCGGTCGCCGCCTACGTCACCGAGGCGCTGTCCCGCGCCGCGGGGAACCCCGAACTCGTCGGCGCGCTGGGCGAGCGGCTTCACGAGACCGTCGAGGAGACACTCGATTCCGAGCAGACCTTCCGGATGATCCGCAGCCGCTTCATGCGGATGTCCGGCACGCTGGGCGTCATCGGACACATGACCGGCGTGGCCGACTACGACGAGGTGACCTACCGCATCCTCGACTCGTTGCGGGAGGAACTCTCCGGGCTGCTCCGCGACCGCGAGCGCCTCGGAGCGATGCTCTCGCAGTGGGCGGCGCGAATCGCCCGCAGCGAACGCCCGGAGCTGCGGACCGAGCTGGCCGGCGTGCTCCGCGGGGAGATGTCCCGCGCCGTGCACGCCGCGGCCGAGGCGCTGGGCCGCTGGGACATCGAAAACAGCCCGGCCGTGGCGAACCTCGCCGCCCGGATCGCCGGACGACTGGACGTCCGCCGGATCGTCCGCGAGGCCCTCGGCAAGCTGCCGACCTCGGAGATCCGCGACCTCGTCCGCCGCTCCAGTCGCCACCACCTCGCCTGGCTGGAGGTCTGGGGCGGTCTGATCGGCGCGATCAGCGGCGCGGCGGCGTGGGCGGTGGGGTATCTCACGTAAGCTCGCCGTCCCCCGGCCGGCGACGTAGAATGGTTCGTATGCCTCCGGAACCGCAACGACGACAACATTCGACGCTAACCCTTCGTCGCAAGAGCGAGGTCGAGCAGATCGGTCCGCAGGCGGAGGTCGATCTGTCCGGGGAGATCTCGCGGCGTCCGAGCCGGAAGTCCGCCCGTCGGGCGGCGACGGCGAAGAAGGCCCTCTCCGCCGGTCTGACCGTGGCGGCGATCGTCCTCAGCGCCGTCGGCGGACGCCGCCTCTTCCGGCGCAGGCCCTGATTCTCCGTCTCGATTCGGCAGGGACAAACGGTGCGGACTCACAGCGCGTCGCGTGCTGCCTCGCCGTGGACGCTGACGGGTGCGAGGCGATCTCACCCCGCCAGCAGCAGGGCGTAGAGGTTGTAGAACGTGTGCGTCCCGACCGCTACGCCGAAGCCGCGGAAGACGAACAGGGCCCCGAGGTACACCCCCGCCAACGCGCGGAAGGTGAACACGCTCCAGGGGAACTCGGCCTTGCCGGTAAGCTGGGCGGCCGAGAAGTGATACAGGCTGAACAGCACGCCCGAGACCGCCACCGCCAGGAGGGCCATCCACTTCTTGGGAAGCTGGAAAATGTCTACCAGCAGCATCAGCAGCAGGCTCACCAGCAGCAGGCGGAAAAGGAATTCCTCGTAGACGCCCGCGCCCATCGCCACCAGCAGGCGTCGGAGAACCGTGTCGGGGTTCGCCCCGGCCAATGCCGCGGCCGCGAGAAACCGCCCGGTGACGTGACTGAGCACGATCAGGGGCACGATGAAGGCGATCGACTCGCCCATCATCCCGCTGATGACCACGCCGTTGACGTGCCAGGGCTCGCGCCGGAAGGCCTGCTGCCCGAGCAACACGGCCACGACCATCGCCGGCGGGAGGAACCAGCCCGCGCCGCCCAGCCAGCCGAGCAGGCGTCCGAGGTCCTGCGGGGCGAGCAGCCGGGCGCGGCCGTACCAGAGCGTACCGACGTGAAAGAGGACCATCAGCGGGGCGATGAACACGAGGCAGTGCAGCGGCCGGTGGGTCAGCCAGAAGTACCCCTCGCGCCGTCGGCGGCGCTGTTGTTTGGTCTCTTCAGCCACGGCGCAGCGTCCTCCGGACGGTCAAGGGCTCGCCGAGTCCGGGTCGCGCGGGCGTCATCTCGCGGAAAGGTTTAGGTGGGGGCGTATGTCGCGAAGCGTCCCCGGCCCGATACCGGGAATCCGCATGAGGTCTTCGGGACGCTCGAACGCCGGGGCGTCGCGGGCGCTGCGCCAGTCCACGATGGCCGCCGCACGCTTGGGTCCGATGCCGCGCAGCCGTTCGAGCGACGCGGCCGGGGCGGTGTTGGGGTTGATCCGCTCGCGCACCGCAGCCGAGCGTTCGGGGTCGTCGGGCAGGTCCTCGCCGGCGAAGACGCTGTCGCTCGCGCCGAACGCGACCAGCGCGAGCAGCCCGCAGGCGACGCCGAGCGCCAGCAGCGCGCGGGCGTTGGCGGGCGTCCAGGCGAGGTCGTAGCGTGGGGCGGGTCGGCTCATGCTTGCTCGGGACTCGCCTGCGATCCGGCGGCGGGGTTCATCAGCGAAGCCTTGAAGTTGCGGAGTTCCTTGTAGGCGAGCTTGGGGGTCATGTCGTTGCGGCAGAGCCCGCCGTGGGGAACGTAGTGCCCTTCGTAGTCGGCGAGGTCCCGCCAGCAGAGCGACTCGACGATCGGCTTGCTCATGGCGATGCGGCAGAAGGCCTGGAGCCACTCGGCCTGGAGGCGCTCGGACCACATGGCGTGCCACTGTCCGGCCTTGGGGACCGGTTCCTGCCCGCCCCAGGCGTCCCACGCGTCGGCCGAGACGTTCGCCGGCACCTGGAAGCTGCTGACGTGGAGGCTCTTGCCCCATCCGACGAACTCGTCCAGCAAGCTGGAGACCTGCATCAGGTCCCGCACGAACAGCCCGTCGACCGGGACGCCCATGTGGATCTGCACGCCGAAGGAGTCGAACTTCACCCCGCTCTGCACGGCCATGTCGGCATAGAGCATCGGCGGAATGGTCCGCTGGTTCTGGGCGTAGTACTCGCCCCAAGGCTCGACCAGGTCGATCATCACCTGGGCGCGGGGGGCGAGCTTCTTGACCAGCAGGCAGCACATGCGCGTCAGTTCCATGAGCTGCTCGAAGCTCAGGTTGAAGAGGTTGTTGGCGTGGATGCCGCTGACCACGTTCCACACCCGCACGTGCTGGGCGTAGCGGGTGACCAT
>CAYTQL010000028.1:0-4010 GCA_964439555.1 uncultured Planctomycetaceae bacterium
CCCCAGCGCCTTGAGCACGTCCTCGGCGTTGGCGAGGATCTCGTGGTGGAACTGCTTCGAGACCTCCACGTCGTTGCGGCAGACGACGACCTGCTCGACCTTGTCGAAGTAGTGCACCCGGTAGAGCCCGCGGGTGTCCTTGCCCGCCGCCCCGGCCTCGCGGCGGAAGCAGGTGCTGAAGCCGACGTACTTCTTCGGCAGCTCCGCCTCGTCGAGAATTTCCTCCGAGTGGTACGCGGTGATCGGCGCCTCGGCCGTGCCGACCAGGGCCTGCTCGTCGCGCTCGCAGAGGTACGCCTCGTCCCGCCCGACGGGGAAGTAGCCCGTCCCGTACATCACCGACTCGTTGACCAGCACCGGCACGGTGAGCAGGGAGTAGCCCTTGGCGGTCATCTGGTCGATCGCCAGGCGGAGGATGGCGTGATGGAGCATCGCCCCGGCGCCCTTGAGGATGAAGTTCCGCGACCCGGCCAGCTTGACGCCGCGCGGGATGTCGATGATGTCCAGCAGCTCACCGAGCTCGACGTGGTCGCGCAGCTCGAAGTCGTACTCGGGGATCGTCCCCTCGCGGCGCAGTTCGACGTTCTCGGTATCGTCGGCGCCGAGGGGCGCCTCCGGGTCCGATGGCTGGGGGACGCGGAACATCAGCTCGCGGAAGGTCGGCTCGAGCTCGGTGATGCGGTCGGTCAGCGCCTGTCCGCGGCTCTTGAGCTCGCCCATGCGGACGATGGCCGCCTGCTTCTCGTCGCCCGAGAGCTTGGCGATCTCCTTGCCCGAGCGGTTCTGCTCGGTGCGGATTTCCTGAAGCTCGCGCCGGGCGTCGAGCAGTTCGGCGTCGATCCGCAGCAGCTCGTCGATGTCCACGTCGAACCGCTTGACCTCGGCGGCCTGCTTGTAGACCTCCGGGTCCTGGCGAATGAGCTTGATGTCGATCATCGGCTTTCCTCTTCTACTTCCGGTGCTCGGTGCGGCTACAAGGTACACGCAGCGCCCACCGTTTGGAACGCCCGACCCACGCCGCCCGGTGAGCGGTCGCCGCCGCGGTTCTCCGGCGAGGTCCCGCCATGGCCCTTCGCCTGCCGGGGAACGAAGGCCTCGACGTTGACCGCGCGTCGGCTCCGCGCGACAATGCCCGCATGGCAGAGGCGACCGGACCACCACGCGTGAAGCTCATCTGCGGCGTGATCGCCGCGGGGGAAGAGGCGCTGGACGCCGCGGCCGAGCGGCTCGTCGGCCCGTGCGGACCCGTCGAGCGGGTCAGCGAGGTCTACCCGTTCGACCTGACCGACTACTACGCCGCCGAGATGGGTCCGGACCTGATCCGCCGCTTCCTGAGCTTTGAGGGCTTTTTCGATCCGGCCGCCCTGGCGGACGTGAAGCTCGTGACCAACGCCATCGAGCGGGCGATCGCAGCCGAAGGCGCCGAACCGCCCCGCCCGGTGAACCTCGACCCCGGGTACATCGCCCCGGCGAAGCTGGTGCTCGCGAGCATGAAGAACTTCGCCCACCGCATCTACCTGCGTGACGGGGTGTTCGCCGAGGTGACGCTTCAGTGGCGTCGAGGCTGGCGGGCGCTGGAATGGACCTTCCCCGACTTCGCCTCCGGACGCTACGACGGGTTCCTCGCCGAGGTCCGCGCCGACCTGCTGGAGCGCGGCGCATGATCGCCCGGGCGGCGCTGGTCGCGGGCGGTGCGAGCTTCCTGCTGGCGCTGGCGGGCGCGGCGCTCGCGCGCCGTGCGGCCCGGCGGTTGAGGGTGGTGGACCTGCCCCGCGGGCGCAAGGCCCACCGCGCGCCGATCCCGCTGCTCGGCGGCAGCGCGATCTACCTGGCCGTGGCGATCCCCGCCGCGGCAGGCGCCCTCGCGGCGATGCGCTGGGCGGGCGATCCGCCGGGGTGGCTGGGCGAGCTGGCGCCGTGGGTAGCTCCGGCGGCCGAGGAAGCCCCGCGGGTGCTGTGGATTCTCCTGCTGGCGCTGGGGCTGCACGCGGTGGGCGTCGTCGACGACCTCCGCGCCCTGGGCGCCTGGGCGAAGCTGGTCCCGCAACTCGCCATCGCGACCGTGACGGTGCTCTGGCTGGACGTGCGGGTGCTCACCGTCGCCGGCGAGCCGGTCAGCAGCCTGGTGAGCATCCTCTGGCTGGTCGTCCTGATCAACGCCTTCAACTTCCTGGACAACATGGACGGGCTGGCGGCGGGGGTCGCGGCGATCTGCGCCGCGGCGCTGCTGGCGGCGGCGGGCCTGCTGGGGCAGTTCGGCGTGGTGGCGTGGATGGCGCTCCTGCTGGGCGCCCTGCTGGGCTTCCTCCCGTACAACCTCCCCCCGGCCCGGATGTTCATGGGCGACGGCGGCTCGCTGGTGATCGGCTACCTCCTGGCAACCGTGACCACGCTGACCACCTACGCCCGCCCGGGCGGCGACTACGCCTACGGCGTCCTCGTCCCGTTGGTGCTCATGGCCGTGCCGTTGTACGACACCGGCTCGGTGGTGCTGCTTCGGCTCCGCGCCGGGCACAACCCCATGGTGGGGGATCAGCGGCATTTCTCCCACCGGCTTGTCCGCCGGGGCATGACCCCCCGGGCCGCCGTGGGCACGATCTGCCTGTGCACCGCGGGCACCGCGATGGGGGCGGTGCTACTGGCGCAGGTTCAGGGACCGCTGGCGGCGGGACTGGTCTTCGCCCAGACGCTGGCGATCCTGGGCATCATCGCCCTGCTCGAGAGCGGACGCGGGAGCGGCGATGAGCGTTGAGCAGACCCAACCCGCCCCCGGCCGGACCGTGCGCACGCTGGAGACGGTCGCAATCGCGCTGCTGCTGGCGGTGCTTGCCGGGCGGTGCTTTCTCCCGGAGCTGCCCTACCGGATGTCCGCGCTGAAGCTGCTTCATACCGCGGCCGGGGGGGTGACCCCGCGGGCGGACTGGACCGAGGCGTCCCGCCTGCTGACGGCGGGGGCGGTTCTGCTGGCGGCGGGGCTGTGGTGTCTCGGGCAGGCGCTGGCGCAGCGGCGGGTGCGCATCGGGCTCGACGGGCGGCTGCTGGTGCTGTTCGCGGCGGTTGCGGCGCTGGCGGCGTCGGCGGCGTCGGACCGGCGGGCGGCGTGGAACGTCTGGTTGGAGCAGGTCTCGCTCCTGACGGCGGGGTGGCTGGCGCTGCGGGCGATGCGCGGGCGGTCGCGGGTCGCCCTGGTGCTGATCGTCCTGTCCGGGCTGGTCGGGACGCTCGCGATGAAGGGGCTCTATCAGCATTTCGTGGAAATCCCGCAGTTCATCGAGCAATTCGACGCCGACCGCTCCGGGCAGCTCGCGGTCGGGGGATTCGAGGCGGACTCCCCGGCGGCGCGGCTGTTCGAGGCCCGCCTGCGGGACCGCGCGCCCAACGGGTACTTCGCGCTGACGAACATTTTCGCCTCGCTGATGCTGGTGGGTCTCTTTGCTGCGGCGGGGCTGGCGGTGTGGAAGCTCCGGGCGGCGCTGCGGGACCGTGAGCGGTTCCGTGCCGAGGCCGATGCCGGCCAGGTGCACCTGCGGACCTTCGCGGCCGGGCTGAGCTGGGTCCTGGCGCTTCTCGCGGCGGTGGTGCTGGTGATGACCGAGTCCCGCGGGGGCATCCTGGCGGCGGCGGTTTCCGGCGCGGCGGCGTTGGGGGTATGGCGCTTCGGCGCGCGACTGGGTCGGCATCGCCGGGCGGCGATCATCGCGGGGCTGCTCGTGGCTGCGGCGGGCGCTGCGGCGGTGGTGGGCTACGGGCTCAGCCGGGACCGCCTCCCGAGCAAGACGCTGACGTTTCGCTGGTACTACTGGACGGCCGGGGCGGAGATGATCGCCGAGCGCCCCCTGCTGGGCGTCGGCGGGGGCAACTTCGGGAGCTACTACCTGCATTTCCGCCGGGCCGCCGCGGAGGAGTCGGTCAAGATGCCCCACAACGCGGTCGTCCACGCCCTGGCCGAGTTCGGCGTCTTCGGCGGGCTGGCGATGCTGGGGTTCGCGGCGGTCCTGTGCGCAGCGGCG
>CAYTQL010000028.1:4020-15085 GCA_964439555.1 uncultured Planctomycetaceae bacterium
GCCCCGGGCGGCGCCGGTGCGGCGTCGGTGGGTTCTTGCGCTGGTGGCGGTCTCCCCGCTGGTGATGCGCTGGCTGTTCGTCCCGCTCGGGTCGGACCCGTATCTGGTGGTCGCCGAGGGCGTTTTTCCGGCGATCGTCCTGGCGGCGCTGCTGGCGCTGGCGGCGTGGTGCGCGCCGGACGGGCGGCTCGGCGCGGCGGACGGGGCGGCGGGGGCGCGGGTGCTCCTGGTCGGCGGCGCGCTGGGCTTCCTGCTGCATAACCAGGTTTCCTTCAGCCTCTGGGCGCCGGGCGCCGGGATGGCGTTCTGGATCGTCCTGGGCACGGCCGGCGCGAGGGGCCGGGCGGGGCAGGCGCTGGTCCGGGGCCGCCGGGAGGCGCTGAGGAACTGGCTGCCGGCGACGGTGCTGATCGTCGGTGGGCTCGCGGCGACCGTCGCCGTCGCGGCGCCCGTGCTGGGCAGGCTCGGGTGGACCGATCGGCTGTTGGGCGCCCTGCACCGCGGGAATCCGCAGGCCGCCCGCGACTTCGCCGTCCGGGCGATGCACGCCGACCCGCTGGATGCGGTGTCGGCGGCGGACGCGGCCGAGCTGGAGATGGAGGCGGTTCCCGCGCGGGCGCTGGCGCTGGCGGACCGGGCGATCCAGCGGGACCCGCAGCACTTCCGCTACCACTACCTCGCCTGGCAGGCGGCCCACCGGACCTATCTCGGCGGCCGACCGCCGGCCGAACCGCTGGAAGCGCCGCGCTACCCGACGTACTGGCCGCTGGCGACAAGGCATCTGCGGGAGGCGGCGGCGCTGAACCCCCACGAGCTTCGATTGCGGATCGATTACGCCGGAGCCCTGGCCGCAGCCGGGCAGTACGAGCGGGCCCTGGAGCAGATCGCCGCCGCCCGGCGGATCAACGCGGCGCTGAACCCCGAGAGCGTGGAGCGCCTCCGTCGCCGCGAGCGGGAGGAACTCGACCGGCTGGAACGGGGCGTCCGGGCACGGCTCGGCGCTCAGCGCGCCGCGAGCACGCGGCCGAGCCCGACGCCGGCCCACGCCAGCAGCAACCCGGCGACCACGCTGCCGAGGGAGTAGAGCACCGCCGAGCGGGCCTGGCCCTGCTCGAGCATTCGCAGCGTGTCCACGCTGAAGGTGCTGAAGGTGGTGAAGGCCCCGAGCAGCCCGATCATCAGCCCCGCCCGTGCGGCCGGCAGGGCGGGGGTGTGGTAGAAGACGCACGCCAGCAGCCCCAGCAGAAAGGACCCCGCGAGGTTCACCGTCACGGTTCCCCAGGGGAAGGCGCCGCCGGAAACGCGGGCGACCCAGCCGCTGATCGCCCAGCGTGCGACGGCGCCCGTGGCCCCGCCGATCGCGATGTAGCAGAGCTTCAGCATTCCCGGATGCCTTCACGCTCGGGGTCGCTCAACATTCGGATGCACCTGGCGCTCGCCGGTCTGGCCTCGCTCACGCTTTGCCCGCCGAGGGGCAGAGGTCGGCGATGACGCAGGCGTCGCACCCGGGGTTGTGAGCGGTGCACACGGCCCGGCCGTGGAAAATCAGCAGGTGGGCGAAATCGGTCCAGTCCTCGCGGTCCACGAGCTTGCAGAGGTCTTTCTCGATCCGGTCGCCCTGGTTGTTCTGGTGGGTGGTGAGCTTCAACCGCCCGGCGAGGCGTCGCACATGGGTATCGACGACGATCCCCTCTTTCTTGCCGAAGGCGTTGCCCAGGACGACGTTGGCGGTCTTGCGGGCGACCCCGGGCAGGGAGGTCAGTCCCTCCATGGTGCGCGGGACCTCGCCGCCGAAGTCCTCGACGATCTTCCGCCCCATGCCCACGAGGCTCTTCGACTTGTTGCGGTACAACCCGATCGAGCGGATGTACCGCTGAATCTGCTCCGGCGTCGCCTTGGCGTAGTCGCGGGGGGTCTTGAAGTCCGCGAAGAGCTGCGGGCTCACCTCGTTGACCTTCTTGTCCGAGCACTGGGCCGAGAGGATCGTCGCTACCAGCAGTTCCAGCGGGTTGGCGTGGTCCAGCGCGCACCGGGCGTCGGGGTATTCCTTGCGGAGGCGGCGGATGATCTCGGCGACGCGGTCCCTCTTCTTCGCAACGCTCTCGCGGGGCATGGCTACTTTCTCGCGGCCAGGGAGTCCAGCGCGCCGAGAAGGGCCTCGCGGACGCGGGCGACCTGCGATTCGCCGAGGTTGCTGAAGAAGGGCAAAGCGATGGTGCGCGCCGCGATCCGCTCGGTCTGCGGGAACTGGCCTTCGCGGGTTCCGAGCGTCTCGCGGATGTAGGGTTGGGTGTGACAGGGCACGAAGTAGTTGTTGCACCCGATGCCGCGGTCGCGGAGGTACGCCAGGACGGCGTCGCGGGCGGCGGCGTCGAACTCGTCGGCGAGGCGGATGACGTAGACGAACCAACTCGCGCGGTCCCGTTCGACCATGGGCGGCAGGTGGATGCCCTCGACGTCGGCGAGGGCGGCGTCGTAGAGCGTCGCGGCGCGGCGGCGTTTGTGCAGGATTTCGTCCAGGCGGTTGAGCTGCGTCTCGCCGAGGGCGGCGTTGATCTCGCTGAGGCGGTAGTTGTAGCCCAGGCGGGCGTGGGCCAGCCAGGCGGCGGTCGCCCGTCCCTGGTTGCGGAGCGAGCGGGCCAGCTCGGCCAGGCGGTCGTCGTCGGTGACGATCATTCCGCCCTCGCCGGTGGTCACCTGCTTGTTGGGGTAGAAGGCGAAGGCGCCGGCGTCGCCGAAGTTCCCGGCCGGGCGGTTCCCGAGCTGCCCGCCGAGGGCCTCGCAGCAGTCCTCGATCATCCGCAGCCCGTGGTCGGCGGCGAGCTGCTCGTAGGCGTCGAAGTGGGCGGTGTTCCCGAAGACCTCCACGGGCAACACCGCGGCGGTGCGGTCGCTGACCGCCGCGGCCATGGCGTCCGGGTCGGCGTTGTAGCTCTCGGGGTCGATGTCCACCAGCACCGGGCGGGCGCCCTCGAAGAGGCAGCAGTTCAGCGTGGCGATGAAGGTGAAGGGCGTGGTAATCACCTCGTCGCCCTCGCCGAGGCCCAGCCCGCGGACGATCAGGTGCAGCGCGCCGGTGCCCGAGTTGACGCCCACGCCGTGCTTGCGTCCGGCCCGTTGGGCGCAGAGTTGCTCGAAGCTCGCAAGGCGCGGGCCGATGCTCAGGCGGTCGGTCCGCAGCACGTCGGTGACGGCGTCGATCTCGGCGTCGGTGATGTCGGGGCTGGAGAGGGGAACGGGCTCGCTCATGGTGCTCCTCGTGGAAAACCTGTGCGTGGGAGGATACCGGCGGTCCGTTCGGAAGGGAAGATCACGCCTCGCCGGTCGTGGCGGCGCCGGCGGTGCGTCCGGCGGCGTCCTCGTCTCGCTCGCCCTCCCCGGCGTCCTCCGCCGGTGCGGCGGTCGGTTTCGGCGGATTGAGCGGGCGGTACTCGGGGATCAGCTCGCGGAGGGCGTGGACGATGGCGTCGCGGTCCTCGCAGTTCTCCAGCGATTCGAACTTCTCCATCGCCGCCTTGATTTCGTCCCACTCGCTGGGGTGATGCCGCCAGACCATGACCTTCGGGTGGACGGTGGGCTCGATGTCCTCGCCCTTGGTCCGCAGTTCCTCGAAGAGCTTCTCGCCGGGGCGGACGCCGCTGAAGACGATGTCGATGTCCTCGTCCGGGCGGAAGCCGCTGAGGGTGATCATCTGGCGGGCGAGGTCGACGATCTTGACCGGCTCGCCCATGTCCAGCAGGAAGACCTGCCCGCCGCGCCCCGTCGCGGCCGCCTGAAGCACGAGCTGGGCGGCTTCGGGGATGGTCATGAAGTAGCGGGTCATCTCCGGGTGGGTGACGGTGACCGGTCCGCCCTGGGCGATCTGCCGGCGGAAGGTGGGCACGACCGACCCGGCCGAGCCGAGCACGTTCCCGAAGCGGACCGCCTTGAACTGCGTGGGGCATCCGTCGCGCCCGTTGAGTCGCTGGGTGTAGATTTCCGCCGCCCGCTTGGAGGCGCCCATCACCGAGGAAGGATTGACCGCCTTGTCGGTGGAGATCATCACGAACTCGGAGACGCCTGTGGTGCAGGAGGCGTCGGCGACGTTCCGCGAGCCGAGGATGTTGTTCTTCACCGCCTCGCAGGGGTTGCGCTCCATCATGGGCACGTGCTTATGCGCGGCGGCGTGGATGACCACGTCGGGGTGCTGCTCTTCCCACACGGCCAGGACGCGCGGGCGGTCGTAGATGTCGCAGATGATCGGGGCGACGGGGATGTCGGAGTAGGTGCGCTTCAGCTCGTTTTCGATGTCGAACAGAGGGGTCTCGGCCTGTTCGACGAGGATCAGCGCGGCCGGGTCGAACCGGCAGACCTGGCGGCACATCTCCGAGCCGATGCTCCCGCCGGCGCCGGTGATGAGAATGCGCCGCCCGCGGAGGAAGGCGCCGACCGCGTCGGTGTCCAACTGTACGCTCTCGCGCCCGAGCAGGTCGTTGATGTCCACCGGGCGGATCTGCGAGACGGTCACCCGCCCGTCGATGAGGTCCGCGACGCCCGGGAGCGACTGGAACTTGAGTTGCGTGCCCGAGCACAGCTCGATGACCCGCTGGAGCTGCTTCTGCGTGGCCGAGGGCATCGCGATGATGATCTCCTCGATGTCGTGCTCTTCGCAGACCTCGCGGATCTGGTCGGTGGTCCCGAGCACGGGCACGCCGTGGATCATGATGGACCGCTTGGTCGGGTCGTCGTCCACCAGCCCGATGACGCGGTAGCGTTCGACCCGGGCGCGGTGAATCTCGCGGATCATCGCCTCGGCGGCGTTGCCCGCTCCGACGATGAGCACCCGGCGGATGCCCTCCCCGGAGATGGGGCGGAGCTCCTCGCGGTAGATGCGGAACCCCAGACGGGCGGTGCACACGAGGAAAACGGTCGCCAGGAAGTCCAGCACGAGCACGCCGCGCGAGTAATGTTCGGGCCCGAAGTAGCTGCTGACGTAGGGAACCCGCATGTAGAGCATCTGCGGGACGCTGTAGAACGCCAGTTGCGCCAGGAAGGTCACCAGCACGAAGAACCAGGACGCCAGAAGGATGTTCGCCACGTCCCGGATGCTCGCGTACTGCCACCCGCCGCGGAAGAGCTTCATCTTCCCGAAAATCAGCAGCTTGACGATGACGTAGTAGGGCAGCCACCAGAGATAGGCATTGACGAACCAGTCGGTTCGGCTGGTCCCGGGGACCCCGGCATCGAAGCGAATCAGGTACGCCACCAGCAACGACAGCGAGAACAGGACCGCATGCAACACCACGTTCACCCCCAAACGGTGGCGCATGGCGAAACCTTCAAGCCAGTACAGCTTGTCGTGGCTGCGCGTCGTTGACTCGTCAGACGTAACCATAGGGGTCGCGGGCGAAGCGGGTTCGGTCGGTCGGCCGAAGCACTGCATCGGCGATGCCGGACGCCGTCTTTAGCAGTGCCCGGGACGGGCAGTATACCGCATCGTGGGGAATTCACCCAGTGGGAAGGGGTCGGTCAACGGGAACTTCAGATGATCCTAATCGGACGACGAAGAAGCGGCGGGCCCCGTCGCGGGACGCCTCGTCTCGCCGCCGAGCGTCCCGGAGACCTTCCCGGTCGCGAGCATGCCCTGCCAGAATTTCTGCAGGTCCTCGCGCATGTCCGCTTCGCGGGCATGCCTGTGCGCCGTGCGCATCACGCGGGCGGCGGCGTCGTACTTGCCGTCGGTCCACAGGAAATACGCCAGAACGAGCTGGGTCCGCGTGTCCGCCGAGCTCCGCTCGACCGCCTCCTGGAGGAACCGCATCGATCGCTGGTAGTCGGGGGCTTCAGCGAAGAAGCTCCGCGGCCGGATGTTGACCATCGGCAGGGAGGGGAAGCGGCGCAGCGCCTGGCGGAGGTAGTGACAGGTCGAAGCATAGGAGTACATCGAGGTGGCGAACCGCGCATGGGCCATGTGAAGCAGACTTTCGGGATCGTCCTCGGCGACCTGGTTGGCGAGGTGGAACTGGGAGTAGGCGTCCGAGTACTGGCCCTGCTTCATGAGCATTTCGCCCTTGCGCATGTACTGGGCGTACATGCCCTGCCCCTCGGGCGCCAGCGACCGGATCGGCTCGTCGGACCCTGCTTCCAGGGGCCCGTCGGCGGCGGTGTCCACGCCCATCGCCGAGAGGAACGTCTCGGCCGGGTCGTGGGCGGACCGCGCCCGGCCGATCACCGGGCGACGGCTGTCCTGGAGTCGGAAGGAGGGGAGGTCGAATCGGCGAGCCTCGCGCGCGCGTCGCGGCGTCCCGGTGTTGCGTCCCACGTCGACCCCGCTCCCGCGGCGAACGGTCAGCCCGCCGGGAGTTCCCGCGGTGACCCCGCTGCGGAGCGAGGCTGCGCTTCCCCGGGAGTTTACCCGCATGCTCGAGGTCGTCAGGTTGCTCTGCATGCGACTGCGAAGGACGCTGTTGTGCCCGCCCCCGGTGCGCCCAAGCGAACCGAGCCCGCTGGAGTACCGCCGGAGCGTGGACGAGGCCGAGCCCTGACCGGGCCTGTTGAGGCTTCCGGGAGAGCGGACTGCTTCGCCTACCCGGGACTGACCCTGCGCCGCGCCCATGCAGCCGAGAACCGCGGCCGCCAGAGAAAACCATGTCTTGGAGCGGACCATCTGGAAACCTCCCAGTATCTCTATTCTATCCTACGCTCGGGAAGCTGCCAAGGTTCCCGGTGAGCGTCTCGCATATGACGCGGCCGAAAGCAGAATCTCTCGCGGGACAGGGCCCTCGGGCCTTAGGGCCTGCTTGCCCGGCCTGCCGGTGGGGGGCGTCTCGCCGATGGCTGCCCGCGGGCGCCCTTCCCGTGTCTTTCCGGAGCCGGTCTTGGCGGCGCCAGGACCGCCGTTCGCAACACAGAGGCATCCGTTCCCTTTTCCGGGTATGCGAAACCTTGCATGTCGGCGAGGATTTGATAGGATGAAGGGTAGAAGTACATATCAGACGGCCTCTTCCGGTCTTATCTGTTTCGAGGCCCTCGCAAGTTCCGGCGCAACATGCGGGAGGTCTTACCATGTCGAACAAGCATGTCGTTTGCCCTCATTGCCGGACGTCCCTCCGGGTGCCCGAACGCCTTAACGTCGAGCGCGTACGCTGCCGGTGTTGTCGGGAGGTGTTCCATCTCGTCTCCCACCGGGTCAGCGACGAGGCTGTCTGCTCGTGGCTGCTCGGCGCCGGGGAGGATCCGGCGGAACAGGACGAGGAAGTCCGCACCGCGGTCGCCCGTAGCGTTCGCCGGGCGCCGCCTCGCCGGAGCGAGGACGATCGTGTCCACGTGCTGCGCGTGGATTCCGACGGGGTGCTCTTCGAGTTCAGCGCGTCGCGACTGCGGAAGATGAGCTTCCGCAGCGCGATCCCGCGTCGTTGTCTGCGATGCGGCGCCCGGCGGCACCTGCAGGCCCACGTGGTCATTTTCGCTCCGGAGTTGACCGACAGCATCTCGCTCCAGGAGGAGCATCTGGCCGGGGAGCTGGTCGTCAACGACGAGGAGCTCTCGTCGCTGGACCCCTTCGATCTGCTCCAGCGCCTTCCGCGGGTCCCCAGTGCGCCTGCGCCGGCGGACGAGCCGATGCCCTTCTACGTCTGCGACATGTGCGGGCCCAACGGGCTGATCTCCGGGCGCATCCGACCGCACGAACAGGCCGACGGGACCTGCCAACTCTGGTTCGCCAAGCCGCGACGCGCCGAGGAATTCCTCATCGCCGCCGACGGGCCCCAGACCCCCGAGCTTCCGAAGATCCAGGAGGAGATCCTCCGCTCCCGGGAGCGACCCTGGGACCGCCTGGCCAGCGTGGTCCAGCACCGTCTCGAGCAGTGGTACCGGCGGGTCGACGGGGAGGCGTTCGTCGCCTACGTCGCGGACCGCAGCCGCTCGCG
This sequence comes from uncultured Planctomycetaceae bacterium, assembly GCA_964439555.1. Classification (GTDB taxonomy): domain Bacteria; phylum Planctomycetota; class Phycisphaerae; order SM23-33; family SM23-33; genus CAYTQL01. The sequence continues at coordinate 11,928 of CAYTQL010000028.1, forward strand.
CACCGAGGACGGGATGGCGGGCATCGTGGTGACCGACCGCCGGATGATCTGCCATTCCCAGCGGCGGCATTTCGAGGCGAAGCCCGACGAGCCGATCGAACTGCACATTGCCCTGCACGGATCGAGCGCCGATCTGACCATCAAGACGGGCCGCGGGCGAATGAAGTGCTGCCACATCGACGGCGACGGGGCCGATCGCCTCCGCCGGGCGCTGTCCCGCGCGAAGTTCCAGGCGCACTGGCGCTAGGGACCGGGGCGGCTTTCAGCCTTCAGCGCCGGTGATCGCCTTGAGCAGGTCGAAGAACGCCCGCTTGCGGGCGCTGGAGATGCTCCAGTCCGTCGGGACCGACTGATAGCCCTCGGCCAGCCCCTCGCCCTGGAGGCGGTAGTCGAAGTACCCCCACCCGGCGCGGGAGGCGACCGCCGCGGTCATGTTGTTGTCCGGCGCATCGAAGTCCCAGTGATCGTCCTCGTTGAAGACGATGGGCTGACCGCGGTACGCGTTGCGCGCCCGGCAGGCGGCGACCATCTCCCGGATTCGGTCCGGGTCGGAATGGAAATGGTCCGCCCCCACGCCGTTGCCGTGAAGCAGCAGGAAGTCGGCCGCGGCGACGATTTCGTCGGTCGGCACCGAGCCGCCGCACATCGAGACGCTCGCCAGCAGCCGCCCGGCGGGCGAGTCGACCTTCCCGTCCGAGCGCTGCTGCACGCGGCGGACCAGTTCGGCCACCCGGGGCGGCGTGAGCAGTTCGTGCTCGTAACGGGGGACGTCGGTTTCGTTGCAGATTTCCACCAGCACATGGCGGTCCCCGCGTCCGAGCAGCCAATCGACGGCGTTGTCGGTGGCGTTGAGCACCGCGTTCTCGTCGGCGAGGCGCTCATCCTGGCCGAAGTAGAAGAGCCCGAGGATTACCGCCATCCCCAGCTCGTCGGCCCGGTCGAGAATCCGCCCCATGCGGTCGAGGTAGGGCTCCCGGAGCGTCCCGTCGGGTTCGTAGGCCGAGTTCTCCCACGGCTGGGCCTTGGAGTAGCCTTGGGGACTGCCGCCCTGGAAGTTGATGGTGAACCCCGCCAGCCCTTGCGCTTTCCACGCGGGCATGGCTGTGATGAACTCCCGGGTGTTCCGCTCGGGGTCCCAGCGGCGGTCGGGGGTGTCCCAGTGGTCTCGGGTCTCGGCGTTGCGGTCGTCGAAGACCCCCTGCACGAGGCGGGCGTTCATCAACAGCCCCTCGATCGAGACGCCGCGCCACTTCCGCCCGGCGTACAGCGGCTCACCGTCGAGACAGAAGGAATCGCCCTCGATGCTTACCACGGTCCTGGACATGGCTCCGGTTCCTGTTGGGTCGTTGACGGGTTCTCTCGAGGCCGGCCGCGGGCTTGCGTTCACGCGCGGCGCTGCATCGCGAGGCAACGATCAGATTTCGTAGATCGTCCCCTCGCGGTACTCGGTCCACGCGGTCTCGAAGGCGATCTCCCGCCCGGGAATCGGGCGGGGCGTTTCCTCTTCGACGGCGAACAGCCCGTCGGCGTCCGGGTCGTGGCGGAGGCGGAGGATGACGTCGCGCAGGTCCTCGTTCTCCAGGCGGAAGCGGTAGGGGGCGTCGGTGTCGGGGTCCTTGAGCTTGGCGTGCATGGGTTGGCCTTCGGGGTCCAGCAGGCAGTGGCTCCCGCGGGAGCCGGCGTCGCGTTCGAACATCGCCACGATCGCCCGCAGGATCGCGATCTGGGTCAGCGACTGCTGCATCACCTGGACGGTCATGGGCAGTTCCTTCGCCGAGGAGACGCCGAGGCCCTGCTCGAGGAGCTTGCGGTGTTGCGCGACCGCCGCCCGCAGCGCCTCGCGCGAGCCGGTCTCGCTGCGGAGGTGGGCGCCGTAGCGGGTCATCCGCTCGCGGATCTCCTCCAGGGCGGCCTCCGGGGTCGTCTGCGCCTCCCGGCCGGTATCGAGGAGTCTGTCGAGCGACTTCAGCGCCCCGGCCAGGTCGTCCCCAATCGCGTCGCGGATCGCCTCGGGGTCCGGCTCGTCGGCGCCGTAGACGTTGGCGATGTACTCCGCCGAGCGGACCGCCCCGACCTGCCCTGCGTTCAGCGCCGAGCCGCCCGGGCGCTTGACCCCGTGCGTCCCGGCCATCTCGCCGATCACGAAGGTGTGCTTCACGTTGCTCTGCCACCACGCGTCCACGCAGAACCCGCCGTTCATGTGCTGGGCGCAGAGCCCGATTTCCAGCGGCTCGGAGGTGAGGTCCACGCCGTTCTCGGCGTAGATCTCGATGGCCGGGGGGTTCATGTGCCGGAGGCGGTCGATGGGCAGGTCCTGAAGCGCCTCGGTTCGCTCGAGGTAGTCCAGCGCCTCGTCGCCGATCTTGCTGACGTGGAACTCCTGCCAGCCCTCCCCGCCGAGCGGGTTCTGGAGGAAGTCCATCCACACCCGCCGCCCGCGCACGACCGTCTCCTGGTGGACGGCCATGTCGATCAGCGACGATTGGTGGTCGGTGATCCGCTGCGCGTCGAATGGCCACTGGTAGCCCTTGAGAAAGATGTTGGTCGCCATTGACGACATGTCGTCGAAGTACTCAGTGAGGAACTCCCGCTCGTCGCTGCCGTCGGCGTTGGTGGAGAAGATCCGCGGCACGACCTGCATGTACGTGCCGGAGACGTTCCAGCGGAACTTCGTGCTGGCCAGCCCGAACTGGCTCTCGGTCAGGTTCGCCGCCTCCAGCCCGGCCAGCAGGGCCGCGCCGTGCAGGCCGATTTGCCCGCGGGGGTAGACGGTGGTCTGGTAGATCTCACCGGGCCCGCCGGCGGCGAGGACCCAGTTGTCCGCGACGAGCAGCGAGAGGCCCATGTCCGTGTCGGTGACGCGGCTGCGGTCGAAGCATAGCGCCGCGACGATGCGCTTCGCGTCGCCCTTGCCGTCGGCCAGCAGGCGGATGACCGGGTGCTTGTCAACGATCGCCACGCCCATCCGCCGGACCTCGGCCTCGAGGCACTCGCTCATGAACCGGCTGGTCTTGGGCCCGGCGCTGGTGGCACGCTCGTAGGGGTCGTGGTCGGTCTTGTAGCCGATGAACGCCCCGAACGGTTCGTGCGGGAACGGAACGCCCATCTCCACCAGGTTGTAGAAGCCGCGCAGCGAGCAGATGCCCTCGACCAGGGCA
>CAYTQL010000029.1:0-15021 GCA_964439555.1 uncultured Planctomycetaceae bacterium
GCCGCCGCGTTCGAGCGGGGCGAGCACGTCGATCGCCTTGATGCCGCTCTCGAAGACCTCGTCGGTGGTCGCCCGCCGGGTCAGCGGGACCGGCTCGGCGTAAATGGGGCTCATGGGCTCGCCCTCCAGCGGCTCGCCGCGGTCGATGACGTTGCCGTTGACGTCGAAGACCCGCCCGAGCACGCGGTCGCCGACCGGGGCGCGGATCGGCAGCCCGGTATCGACGATCCGTTCACCGCGGGCGAGCCCCTGCGTGGGCGTCAGCGAGAGCCCGCGGACGGTGCGGGCGTCGAGCTGGTCGGCGACCTCGACGAGGATCTCCCCCTCCGCCCCGGCCCGCAGGAGGTTGCGCAGGGGCGGAAGCTCGCCGTCGAACCGCGCCTCGATGACGCTGCTGCGCACCGAGGTGACGCGGCCGGCGTTGGGCTGTGCGTTGTCGTCCCGTCGGATCATGCGTTCCCGGTGTCGTCACAAGGTATCGTGCAAACGGCGGAAGCGACCTCGTGGAAGTATAGACACTCGACCCGCAAGCCCAAGCCCGCCGGCCGCCGTGCATAGAATGCGCGCGGAAAACCGCTCCCCGCGATCAGAGGAGACCGAATGACTCGCGACGACGCCGACCACCCGGACGAGGGCAGAGAGTTCTCACAGTGGCGGCCGCACCCGTGGCACGGGCTGCCCGCCGGCGCGAACCCGCCGCGCCTGGTCACCGCATACGTGGAAATGACGCCGTTCGACCTGGTCAAGTACGAGGTGGATCGCATCTCCGGGCGGCTGCGGGTGGACCGCCCACAGAAGACCTCGTCGGTGCTCCCGTCGCTCTACGGGTTCATCCCGCGGACCTGCTGCGCCCGGCGCACGGCGGCGCGGAGCCCGGACGCCGAGCAGGGAGACGCCGACCCGCTCGATGTCTGCGTGGTCAGCGAACTCCCGGTCAACCGGGCCGAGGTCATCCTCGACGCCCGGGTGGTCGGCGGCGTTCGCACGCTCGACGGCGGCCGGGCGGATGACAAGATCGTCGCCGTTCTCGACGGGGACATCATCTGGGGCGAGGCGGAGACACTGGAGGACGTGCCGAGCACGCTGGTCGATCGCCTGCGGCACTACTTCGCCACGTACAAGATGTCCGCCGACGGGGCGAACCCGGTCGAGGTCCGCGAGACCTTCGACCGCGACGAAGCCTTCGCGGTCATCCGCGCGGCGATCGAAGACTACCGGCAGATGGTCGACCGGTTTCGCAGACCGCGGTGATTACTCGTGCACCATGAAGGTGATCTTCATGTCCACGCGATAGCCGACGACCTTCCCATCCTTGACCTCGACCTTCTGCTCCTTGATCCAGGCCGAGCAGATGTCATCGACATTCTCGGCCGTGCGGGCGATGCCCTGGTTGATGGCGTCCTCGAAGCTTTTTTCCGACTGGGCGGTAATCTCGATATTCTTCCCGACTGACATTCTGCAATCTCCTCTTGTTCCTGCGTTGCGGCGACTTGCCCCTTCAAACGAATCCTATCGGCGGTCGCGGCCGCGATGCGCCCGGGGGATCTCCCAATTCGCCCTCCGCTGAATTCGCACGCCTTCCGGGGCCTGCCTCCCCTCGGCGTTTCCGCGGCGCCTGCGGAGGTGGGCAACCCCCGCCGCGGCGGTCCTATACTGCGAGTGGGCATTCCCATGCGTAACCGGCCAAGCCTAACGATCTCGTCCATGCTGGAGCGCGTCGCGGATAGCGTCCGCGACGTGCCGGAGCTTCGAGAGAAGACGCGCGTCTTTGAAGACCGGGCCCACGCGGGGCGCGCCCTGGGCGATCTGCTCGCCGGGGCCTGCGACGCCGTCGAGACGGTCCTTCTGGCGATCCCCGCCGGCGGCGTGCCGGTCGGCGCGGCGCTGGCCGATCGGCTCGACCTTCCGCTCGACGCAGCCGTGGTCAGCAAGATCACCCTCCCGAGCAACACGGAGGTCGGCTGCGGCGCCGTCGCCTGGGACGGGTCGGTGAAGCTCAACCGACGGATGCTCGATCGCGTCGGGCTCGGCGGGGACGCGCTGCGGAAGCGCATCGACGCCACGGCCGAAAAGGTCCGCCGCCGCGAGGCGGAGTTTCGTCGCGGGCGCGAACCGCTGGACCTGCGCGGGAAGCAGGCGGTGCTGGTCGACGACGGCTTGGCCTCGGGCTTCACCATGCGCCTGGCGGTCGAGGCCGCCGGAAAGCTCCAGCCCGACGCGCTCGGCGTGGCGGCGCCCACCGCGCCGCTGACGACCGTGATGGACCTCGCCGGGTGCGTCGACCGGCTGTGGGTCGCCAACATCCGCACCGGGCGGTTCGCCGTCGCCGACGTCTACCGCACCTGGTACGACGTCAGCGAACGCGAAGCCGCCGACCTGCTCAACGCGCAAACCGGAAGTGAGCCGTGAACGTCAGCGGGCTGGCACTGCTGGTGATGATAATCGGGGCCCTGATCGGCCTGTCGATCCTTGTCAAGGGCGGGCTCGATCGTCTCGGCGTCCCGCCGGTCGTGGGCTACTTGGTCCTCGGGTTCTCGCTGCGCCTGCTGGATGATCACGCGCTGCATCTGGGCAAGGGCGGGACGGAGGTCCTGGAGCTGCTCGCCAAGCTCGGCGTGGTGGTGCTGCTGTTCCGCGTCGGGCTCGAGAGCAATCTCCGCGGGCTGCTCAGCCAGCTCAAGTGCGCCAGCTTCGTGTGGTTCTTCAACATCGTCCTCAGCGCCGCCGCCGGCTATGCCGCCGCCCGGTACCTGCTGGGGCTGGAGTTCGTACCCAGCGTGGTCGTCGCCACGGCGATGACGGCCACGAGCGTGGGCATCCCCTCGAAGGTCTGGCGGGAGTCCGACGCGCTGAACACTCCCAATGGCGAGCGGTTCCTGGACATCGCGGAGATGGACGACCTCTCCGGGGTGATCTTCCTCGGGCTGCTCTTCGCGGTGCTCCCGGCGTTGCAGGGCGAAGGGGACCTGCTCGGCGCAACCCTCCGCAGCACCGGGGCATTCGCCGTCAAGCTCGTCGGCTTCGTCGGCGCGTGCATGCTTTTCTCGCTCTACGCCGAGAAGCCCTTCACCCGCTTCTGCCGCAACCTCGAGCCCGCGCCGGACCCGATGCTGCTGGTCGCGTCGCTGGGATTCATCATCGCGGCCTTCGCGGCCATGCTGGGGTTTTCCGTGGCGATCGGGGCCTTCTTCGCCGGGCTGGCGTTCAGCCGCGACCCCGAGCAGGTGAAGCTCGACACCTCCTTCAGCTCGCTGTACGAACTGCTCTCGCCGTTCTTCTTCATCGGCATCGGGTTCGCGATCGAGCCCGGGGTGCTGTGGGTCGGGCTCGGGGCCGGCGGGGTACTGCTGCTCGCGGCAGTGCTCGGGAAGATCGCGGGCACGACGCTGCCGGTGCGGGCGTATGCGCCCTGGTCGGCGGCCGCGACGCTGGGCGTCAGCATGATCCCCCGCGCGGAGATCGCCATGCTGGTGATGGCCAAGGCCCTCCAGCGCGGCGTGGTTCCCGAAAACGTGTACGCGGGGATGGTGCTGGTCAGCGCCGCAACCTGCCTGATCGCCCCGGTGGGGCTGCGCCGGATGCTCCACGCCCGCGACAAAGCGTCGGCGGCGTAAGTTCGTGAGGGATTTCCCGGCGCGGTTTTGGGGATGAGCCCCTACTGAATACGGGGCTTCGGGGCTTCTAGGATTCATCGGAAGCCGTACGATTCCGTCGCTCCCGCGATCGCTGCCGGCCCGGCGCCATCGCGTCGCCGAGGGTTTCATATGAGGTCACCCATGCTGATTTTCGATCTACTGATCGCCCTGCTGGTCGCCGTCGTCCTGGCGCTGATCCTGGCGTATCCGCTGGGTCGCCGGGGTCCGGGACCGCTGAGCGGATTGCTGTTCTTCTTGATCATCCTCTTCCTGGCCGCCTGGGCCGGCGGGCTGTGGATCGGCCCGCGAACCTTCGACCTCTTCGGGCTCGCATGGATCGGCTTTTTGGGGGTGGGGATCATCCTGGCGTTGATCCTCGCAGCCTTCGCCCCGGCGAGGCGTCCGCCCCGCCCACCGGTGACCGAGGTCGAGACGACCGGGGAGGCGAAGACCAAACCCCCGACAACCGGGTCCGACGCCGGCGCGGCCGTCGCCCTGACGCTGGGCATCTTCTTCTACGTCGCCCTGGTCCTGCTGATCGCGGCGATCGTACTGCATTACGTCTGGATTACGTAACCGACGCGAACCGACCCACCGAGAGCCTTCCATGACTGTAGAAATGATCGAACGAGAAAAGGGACGCATTCTCACCCTGCGCCTCTCGGGCAAGCTCACCAAGCAGGACTACGAACTGTTCACCCCCGAGATCGAGCGGCGGATCGAGGAACACGGAACGATTCGCATGCTCGCGGAAATGCACGACCTCGACGGTTGGGAGACGGGGGCCCTCTGGGAGGACCTCAAGTTCGACCGGAAGCATTTCAACGACGTCGAGCACCTCGCGCTCGTCGGCGACAAGGGCTGGGAGGAAGCCATGGCGACCTTCTGCAAGCCCTTCACCACCGCGGAGGTCCGCTACTTCGACGTTGACGAATTCGACGAAGCGCAGCGCTGGCTCCGCGAATCGATTCCCCCTGAAGAAGGAGAAGCTGCATGAACTACCGCAACCTCGGACGCACCGGCGTGAAGGTCAGCCCGCTGTGCCTCGGATGCATGAACTTCGGCAAGCGGACCGAAGAGGACGACGCGATCGAGATCATCCACCGCGCCCTCGACGCCGGGGTCAACTTCCTGGACACGGCGAACGTCTACTCCCGCGGACGCAGCGAAGAGATCGTCGGCGAGGCGATCCGCAAGAGCGGCAAGCGGGACTGGATCGTCCTGGCGACGAAGGTCCACGGCCGGATGGACGATGAAGACCCGAACATGCTCGGCAATGCCCGGCGGCACATCGTCCAACAGTGCGAGGCGTCCCTGAAGCGTCTCCAGACCGACTGGATCGACCTCTACCAGATCCACCGACCGCAGTCGGACATCCCCATCGACGAAACCCTCCGCGCCCTGGACGACCTGATCCGGGACGGGAAGGTCCGCTACGTCGGCACGAGCACCTACGCGGCCTGGCAGGTGGTCGAGTCGCTGTGGGTCGCCAAGGAGCTGGGGCTCAACCGCTTCGTCACCGAGCAGCCGCCCTATCACCTCCTCGACCGGCGCATCGAACGCGAGCTGGTCCCCATGGCCGAAACGTTCGGGCTCGCCCTGCTGCCCTGGAGCCCCCTGGCCGGGGGATTCCTGACCGGCAAGTACAAGCGCGGCGAAGCGCCGCCCGAGAACGCCCGGCAGAAGAAGGACTCCCACGGCTGCCGGACCGACGAAGGCTTCGACGTAGTCGAACGCGTCGAGGAAATCGCCGAAACCAAGGGCTACACGCCCAGCCAGCTCTCGCTCGCCTGGTGTATGCACCAGCCCGGGGTCACCAGCCCCATCATCGGCCCGCGGACCATGGAGCAACTCGAGGACAACCTCGGGGCGATGGACGTGGAGGTCACCGACGCCGACCGCGAGAAGCTTGACGAGGTCGCCCCGCCCGGCGGCGTGATCGCCGAGTACTACCAAGCCGACTTCGGCCCCGACCAGTTCCGGCCGTCCTGAACGCTTCGCGCGCAGGAGGAACGTCGACGCGGTCGGGCGAACCGGGGACGGGTCGAGTTGCGTGCTTTCCCGGGGCGAAGGGCGCGCGACAAATCCGTGGCATGGGCGTCTCGCCCATGCGTGGCACGGGCATCTTGGCCATGCCACAATCATACGGACGCGCGCCCAGCGCGAAGCACTCTCGGTGCGCCGCTTGACAGGCGCGGCGGGGGTCGCGAATATTCGTCCTTTGCGACCCCCCAGGAAGGCTGCCTGTGAAGCTCGAGCGATTCGAGGGAAACCCGATCCTCCGCCCCGTGCCCGACAGTTGGTGGCAGTGCGCCGTCACGGCCAACCCCGGCGCCTGGTACGACGAGGCGTCGGGAACGGTGACGATGCTCTACCGCGCCTCCGCCGCCGACGTGGAGCACAAGGTCTACCTCGGCAAGGCGGTCTCCGGGGACGGGTTCCACTTCGACCGCGTCGGCGACGCCCCGACCGTGGCGCCCTCCGACGGCTTCGACGCCGGATGCGTCGAGGACCCGCGGATCGTCAAGTTCGGCGAGTGGTACTTCATCACCTACGCCTCGCGGCCCTTCCCGGCCGGGCAGTACTGGCTCAAGACGCCGAACGAGCAATGGAAGCCCCCCTTCGCCGGCGAGGACTGGCCGCTGTGCATGCGCGAGAGCCTCAGCTCGACCGGGCTGCTGCTGACGCGCGACTTCCAGACCTTCTACCGCGGCGGACGCATCACCCACCCGATGCTCGACGATCGCGACGCGATCCTCTTGCCCGGGAAAATCGGCGGACAGTTCGCCATGCTCCACCGCCCCATGAGCTGGACCGGCCCGGCGTACGGCACGGAGCACCCGGGCATGTGGCTGATGCTCTCGGACGACGTGCACAACTGGGACTACGACGGGTCCCGCTTCGTCGCCGGCGCCCGGTTCGACTGGGAGGTCAAGATCGGCGGGTCCACCCCGCCGATCCGCACCGACCGCGGCTGGTTCACGCTCTACCACGCCGTCGGGGCGGACCTCCGCTACCGCCTCGGCGTGATGATGCTGGACCTGGACGAACCCTGGGTCGTCCGTCACCGCGCGCCGGACTGGGTCATGGAGCCCGAGGCGTGGTACGAACTGGAGGGGTTCTACGAGGGCTGCATTTTCCCCTGCGGCAACGTGGTTATCGACGGGCAACTGCTCGTCTACTACGGGGCGGCCGACCGGTACGTGGGCGTCGCGACGGCGGACTTCGCGCGGCTGGTCGACTGGGCCTGCTCCTTCGGACCGGAGGGCTGAGCGGTGCCCAAGCGCGACCATCCCTATCGCCCGTCCGAGAACGCCGCGACGCTGCACGTCTCACCTCGCGGGAAGCAGAAGTGGTCCGGCCTGCTGCCGGAGCCCAACGCCCACGACAGCGACGGGCCCCTCCCGGATTTGCCCTGGGCGTTTCAGCGCCTGCGGGAAGCGCCCCCGCCGGGACCGGTGACGATCCTGCTGGACGACGGCACGTGGTTTCTCGACGAGCCGCTGGTGCTCGGCCCGGAGGCCCCGCTGGTGACCCTCGCCGCCCGCCCGGGCTGCCGCGCGACCCTCAGCGGCGGGCGGCGCATCGAGGGGTTCACCGAGACCGCCCGCAACGGGCGCCGGGCGTGGGTGGCGACCCTCCCGGACGTCGCCGCCGGGTCGTGGTACTTCCGCTCGCTGTATGTCAACGGCTCGCGGCGCCCGCGGACCCGCCTGCCCGCCGACGGCGCCTGGCGCATCCGCGAGGTGCCCGGGATGACCTTCGACGAGTTCATCGGTCCCCCCGAAGCGCATCACGGGACCTTCTACTGCGAGCCCGGACAGGTCGGCGACTGGGCGAACGTCGAGGACGTCGACGCCGTGGCCGTGCATTACTGGCTGGAGGAACGCCTTCCGCTGGCGTCGGCGGACCCCGAAACCGGGCGGGTGACCTCGCACACCACGCCGGTGTACCCGCTGAAGGATGATGCGGCCGCCCGGTGTGCGCGGTTCTGGTTCGAAAACGTCCGGGAGGCCCTCGCCGAGCCCGGTCAGTGGTACCTCGACCGCCCCACCGGCGAGCTGACGTACCTGCCGACCGACGAGGAGCAGCTCGGGGACGCGGAGGTCATCGCCCCGCACCTGGAGCACCTGGTCCGCGTCGCCGGCGATCCGGACCGACCGGTGCGAGGCGTTGTGCTGCGCGGGCTGCACCTGGCGCACTGCGACTGGACGCCGATTCCCGGGCGCGGCTCGGACGCCCAGGCGGCCGTGAGCGTCCGCGGGATGGTCCGCCTCGGCAACGCCCGCCAGTGCGCAATCGAGGACTGCCGCATCGGCCCGGGCGGACCGTACGGACTGGAGCTGACCGCCGGCTGTCGCGGCAATCGCGTCTCCGGGTGCACCTTCGAGGACCTCGGCGCCGGCGGCGTGAAGCTCATCGGCTCGGGCGAGCCGTCCGGGCGGTGCTCCCACAATATCATCAAGAACTGCCGGATCGCCCGCTGCACGAGCGTCTTTCCCAGCGCCGTCGGGGTGCTGATCGTCCACGCCGACCACAACACCGTCCGCGGGAACCACATCCACCACCTGGAGTATTCGGGCATAAGCTGCGGGTGGACCTGGGGCTTCGGCGACTGCCCCACGCACCATAACCTCATCGCCGATAACCACATACACCACCTCGGCACCGGTCTGCTCAACGACATGGGCGGCGTGTACACCCTCGGCGAGCAGCCCGGGACGGTGCTCCGCGGAAATCACATCCACCACATCACCGCTCACAACTACGGCGGCTGGGCGATCTACGCCGACGAGGGCTCGAGCTACCTGACCATCGAGCGGAACCTCCTCCACCACACCTCCAGCGAGTGCTTCAACCTCCACTACGGACGGGAGAATGCGGTGCGGAACAACGTCCTGGCGTTCTCCGGGCTGGGGGTGGTCTCCGTCAGCGCCGCGGGCGAGTGGAACTCGCTGACGCTGGAGCGGAATATCCTCCTGGCCGAGGCGAAGCCCGTGCTGGTGGCCCGGGACGAGGACACGCTCACCCAGCGGGGCTTCCTCAGCGACCTGAACGTCCTGTGGGACGCTTCCGGCGAAGAGATCTTCGCGGGCGACGAGCGGCGGGACGAGATGTCCGAGGTGACCTGGCGGCGGTACGACGTCGCCGAACTGCGGGCGATGGGCTACGACCTCCACAGCGTCGTCGCGGACCCGGGCTTCGCCGACGCGGGCAACGGCGACTTCCGCCTGCCCGATGAGACGCCCGCCCGCGCGCTGGGCTTCCGGCCCTTCACCGCCGCCGGCGTGTACGTCGGCTGGGAGCAGAGGGCGGCAGACCGGGGCGGTTGACGGGCATTCGGCGATCCTGCGCGCCGCCCGGTCGTCCCGGCCGGGTCAGGCAGGCGGGCGGGGCGCCCTCAGTCGGCTTCCGCGTCTTTCTTCGGCTCAGGCGCCTTGAGCCCGTCGAGGACCAGCACGTTGGTGATGCTTTTGGCCTCCTTGCTCTCCCACTGCCAGGTGAGCTTGTTTTTCGGGGAAAACTCCACGATGTCCGGGCCTTTGCCGACGTTCCCGTGCCCGTTCCAGTTGGCAACGACCACGTTTCCGTTCGGCAGGCGATCCATGCCGCTGAACCACAGCAGCCGGGCCCGGGGGTGGGCCTTTTTCCCGCCGACGGTGCTGACGATCTTCCCCTCGGCGTCCAGCTCCACGACGGTGCAGGCCCCGCCGGTAGTCGCCAGGGTGTTCCCCCCGGGGAGGCGCACGGCGACGTAACCCTTGCCCGGGAGGGAAGCGTCCCACACGGTCTTGCCCCTGGCGTCGATCTCGACGAGCTTCCGCGGACCCGCCAGGGACAGCAGGACGTGGGCGTCCTTCGACTCGCCTTCGGCTTGCTCGGGCCGCCCTGAGCTTCGTCGAAGCGCCTCGGGCAGGCGGCGGATGAGCCGCTGGTCCTTGAGCTCCCCGAGCGCGAGGCTCGAGACGCGCTTGCCGTTGCGGTCGATCTCGATCAGCGTCACCCCGCCGATCGACGCGGCCAGGAGGGTATTCCCATTGGGCAGGCGCCGGGCGGAGGAGACCTTCTTGTAGTCGCTGACCGCCCAGGTGCGTTTGCCGGAGGCCAGGTCGTACTCCCCGCAGCCGTTCCCGTGGCTGACCAGGACCGCGTCGGTCCCGACGAGCTGGAGATCACGCGAGCCGGAGGGAATGTCGATCGTCCAGTTCGCCTCCGGGTTGGACTGGTTCACGTGGAAGAGGCGGTTGCCGCCGTTGTCCACGGCGAGGAAGCGGTGCTCGATCGCCGAGTCTTCGGCGCAGAGGACGCCGCAGAGGACGAGCAGCACGGCCGGAATGCTCAGACGGTTCATGGGGGCTCCTTTTTGCTGACGACGGTCGTTGGATGTTGGCGGCTCAGTTCTTTTGAACACCGTAACGTCACCGAGGTCCCTCCCCGGTCCCGGCGGTCCGTCGGGGTCGCCGTCGGCGCGTCTCCTCCCCGACCGGCTCTTCGGCGTCGAGGAGCTTGCTCAGGTCGTCCCGCCGGGGGCTGACCGACCGGGCGCGGCGCCTCAGATCGGCCCAGGGGTCGTCCTTCTGCCCCAGGCGGTCCGGGAGGTTCTCGAGCGTCCAGCCCTGCGGCGATGCGCCGCGGGCGAGTTCGTCCCAGTCCAGCGGCGTGGCGACCGGGGCGCCGGGTCGGGCGCGGACGGCGTAGGGCGCCACGGCCGTGGCGCCGTAGGCGTTGCGGAGCGTGTCGAGGAAGATCCTCCCGCCCCGCTTGTTCTTGCGCTGCGCCAGGGTGTAGCGGTCCGGGCGGCGGCGCACCAGCAGCAGCGCCACATCGCGGGCGAAAGCCCGGACGGTGTCGAAATCGTCCTTCCCGTCGAGGGGGACGAGCACGTGGAAGCCCTTGGACCCGGTGGTCTGTACCCAGGCGGGCAGGTCCAGTTCGCCCAGGGTCTCGCGGATGTCCAGCGCCGCCCGGCGGACCAGGGCGACGTCGTCGGAGTCCTCGGGCGGGTCCAGGTCGTAGATCATCTTGTCCGGGTATTCCAGGCGGTCGGTCCGGGAAAGGTAGAGGTGCGGGGTGAGCACCGCCTGATCGGCCAGGTAGATCAGCGTCGCCTTGGAATCGATCACCGGCGCGTGGAAGCTGCCGCCCTCCCGGCGTGGGACGGTGACGGTGGTGATCCAGTCGGGAAAGTAAGCCGGGGCGTCCTTGTTGTAGAAGCCCTTGGCGCCCAGCCCGTCCGGGAACCGCTGCATGCTCACCCCGTAGCGCCGGGCGTGGGGGATCAGCACCTCGGCGACGCGGTCGTAGTAGTCGATCACGTCGCCCTTGGTCAGCCCCGCGTCGGGGAAGAAGACCTTGTCGCGGTTCGAGATGTCGATGGCGTGTCCGCCGATGTTCACGGCGCTCTCCTGGCGGGGGCTAGAGATCAACCTCCTGGGAGGCGAGTTCCTTGTGGACGTCCGCGGGGTTCTTGTCGCGGCGGAGGCCCTTGTAGCGGGGGTGGCGAAGTTTGTCCCCGTCGGTCCATTCGGTGAAGGCGACCTCGCAGACCAGCTCGGGCGTCACGAAGTGCACGCCCTTCGAGTCCGGATCGCCCCGGTCGTACGGCGAGGTCTTGCGCTCGCGGGCGTCCAGCCGGTCGCGGAGCCGGGCGAGCGTCTCGTCGTCGAACCCGGCGCCCACTTCGCCGGCGTAGACCAGGTCCCCCTCCCGGTAGAAGCCCAGCAGCAGCGCCCCGAGCCCCGTCCGCTCGCCCTCCGGTTCGGTGAACCCGCCGATGACGAACTCCTGCTGCATCACGCACTTGAACTTCAGCCACTTGCTCGACCGGCTGTGAGCGTAGGCCGATCGGGCGTCCTTGGCGATGACGCCTTCCCAGCCCTTCTCGCACGCCTCGCGGTAGTACGCCACGCCCTCGGCGTTGCGGTGCGGGGTCCAGCGGAGCGGGTCGGCCCAGTCGATCGCCGACTTGAGCACGCGCTTGCGGGCGCGGAGCGGGCAGCGGGTGATGTCGTGCCCGTCGGCGTAGAGACAGTCGAAGAGGTAGTAATAGACGGTCACAGTGTCGCCGGCCTGCCGGCGGCTTTCGGCCTGCATGCGGGGCTGGAGCCGTTGGAAATCGCTGATCCCCTCGGAGTTCAGCGCCACGACCTCCCCGTCCAGGATGCACCCGGCCGGGGCGTGCTCGCCCAGCGCCTCGGCAAGCTCGGGGTAGGTGTCGTTGAGCTCCTTCCGGTCCCGCGACCTCAACCGCACGCCGCCGTCGTCGTCCACGAACGCCAGAACGCGCTCGCCGTCGAGCTTGCGTTCAAAGAGCCAGTTCTCGTCGTCGAAGTAGTCGTGCGTGAGCTTCGCGAGCATCGGGTCGGTCCACGAGGGCATGGACCGCTCGCGGGCCGGTGAACGCTGGTCGTCTGAGAGCAGATCGAGCAGGTCACCCATCGTCGCCTTCCTCGCTGGCGATCTTGTCCATCGACCGTCCGGTCTTGACCGAGTCGGGCTCGGAGGAGGTCGGATTGCGCCGCGCGTCGGCGTCATCATCCTTCATTTTGACCATCAGCCAGCGGACGTGGTCGCCCTTGCCGGTACGGATCAGGGAATACCCGCCCTGGAGTTTCCGGCCGTGGAGAGCGACGGTCACGTGCCCGTCCTTGTACTGCTCGGCGACGCTCTTGGGCTCGGCGCCGTCGCCCTCGGGCTTCTTGAGGTTCTCGTAGCTCCCGCGGTCCCAGACCATGACGGTTCCCCCGCCGTACTCGTCTTCCGGGATGGTCCCCTCGAACTCGGCGTATTCCAGCGGGTGATCCTCGGTGGGCACGGCGAGGCGCTTCTCGGAGGGATCGGTCGAGGGTCCCTTGGGGACCGCCCAGGACTTGAGCACCCCGTCGACCTCGATGCGGAAATCGTAGTGCAGGCTGGAGGCGTCGTGTTTCTGGATGACGAAGATGGGCCCCTGCGTCACCCCGTCGAAGGACGCCTCCCCGCCGCCGGGCTCCGGGGTCTTTCGGAAATCCCTCTTCTGCTTGTATCGGGTGAGTTTCTCGTCGGATTCGGGCATGGCGGCTCTCCTCGCCCCCCCTGTATGAGCGTTAGAAGTCTATCGCCGCTGCGCGCAGCCGATCAAACGCCCTTCGACGCGCCAAGGGCGGAGACGGTCCCCCGGGGCGTACCCGGCCGGGGTGGAAGTGGAGGAGTACATCGCGGGCGCGAGCTGACCGTCTGCTCAATTCCATGTTCTGCTCGAGCGGCCAGACCGGGCGCCTCGGTCGCTTCGCCCCGGCGATCCCGCGCCGTCGCATCGCCGGGATGCTCGCGGACCGCGACTTCTGAGCCGGCCAGCCGGCTCCGACGCGGGCCCGGAACGCCCCGGTCGCGGCGCATACACTGACATGCCGATCAAGCGCCTCCGGGACTTCGCGCCCGCTCGGGTGTTTCAGGTAAGGATAGGTTTTCTCAAGGAGACACTGCATGCGATACGCACTGATCGTCACGATCGCCCTGGCTGCCCTGCTCGCCACGACCGCCGCCACCGCGGCCGAGAAGGACGAGCCGCTGACCGTCGAGAAGAACGACAAGCTGCTCGAGGACGGATGGACGATGGCTTTCCGCCTCTCCGACGCCTTCGTGGGCAAGAAGAGCGCCCGCAAGAAGAACCGCAAGGCGGACGTGCTGATCTGGCTGCCCGAGGGCGTCGAGAAGCTCCGCGCGCTGGCAATCGTTCCGAACAACACCGACTCCAAGAACTTTCACATGTACAAGCCCTACCGGAAGGTCCTCGCCAAGCACCAGGCCGGCGTCGTCTACCTCCGGCACTTCTGGACGGGCATCGAGTACCATCACAAGAAGCCCGTTTCCACCCCCCCGGCCGCCAAGAACCGGACGACGACCCTCCTGAAGCTCCTGGCCGAGGAGACCGGCATCGAGGAGTTCGAGCACGCCCCGTGGATGACTTTCGGCAAGTCCTCGCGCGGGGAGTTCCCCTTCCGCATGGGCTGGATTTTCCCGGATCGGACCCTCGCGTCGATCTCCTACCACGCCGAGACGCCGAGCTGGCCGATCCCCGACTGGGCGGCCGAGCAGGACCAGACGATCCTGCACGTCAACGCCAACGGCGAGGATGAGTGGTCCGGAACGTGGTACCGCCACGTGCGCCCCTCGCTGCTCAACTACCGCGCCCGGACGCCCTGGCTGCCCCACCAGGTGGTCGCCCACGGCGTCGGGCACGGGACCTACGCGGACATGCACGGGTCCAAGGGCTGGGGCAAGCCGGTCCCCGAAGGCAAGATGAGCGTCCTGCGCATCTGGGACTACCTCAGCCTGTTCACCGACAAGGCGATGACCCTCCGCCTGCCCGAGAAAGGCTACCCCACCGACGGGCCCCTCACGCTCCGCCAAGTGGACCCGACCACCGGGTACCTGATCCACCCCCGCGCCGTCGAGGAGCTGCTGGACACCAAGTGGTTCGCCCTCCGCTACAAGGAAGGCGCCTATCACAACGTCCCCTGGCCGGACGAGAAGCACCCCGTCTGGGACGCCGAGCAGGGCGAGGTCAAGCCCGACAAACTCATCCGCAAGGCGACCGACGTCACCGAAGACCAGCGCGGGAAGTACTTCTGGGTCCCCGACCGCGAAACCGTCACGGCGTGGCTGGAACTGCACAACATCAAGTCCGCCAAGGTGACCGTCCCGAAATAGGCCGAAACCGCGGACCGACCGGCGGCGAGAAGCCTTGACCCGCGGACCTGGCGGGTGGATTCCGTGGCGCCGGGGGCGGCCTCGACGCAAGAAAACGTCGTCAGCGGCTGAACACCCGCCCCCCTGCTACGCCGTCTCGTCCACGATGGCGCGGGCGCGGCGGGCCCATTCGCCGGGGCGGGTGGGGTCGCCGCAGAAGGTGTGGGTGTCCTTCATGGTCATCTCCAGTACGCAGCCCTCGGCGACCTCGAGCGTCTCGCGGATGTCGCGTTCCATCTCGTCCCAGTCGGGCGTCGGCGAGCACAGCGGCGAGGGGTTGGGCTTCCAGGAGTAGATGATCTCCCGCCCGAGCTTTTCGGCGGCGATGCGCTTGTCGCACCAGGGCGAGACGATCACGGCCGCGAGGTTCGGGATCTGCTCGATGAGCAGATCCATCCGGTCGTGGACCGCCTCGCAACAGCCGTAATACGCCAGGCCGAACCGCTTGAGCAGCGCCGCCTCATAGGGGAGCACGAATTCGGCGTACTGCGAGGGCCCGACGCCGGCGGTCTCCTGCGACTCGCCGGTCCCCCAGCAGTCGGTGAGGTCCAGCGGGCGCTCGTCGTCCATCGGCAGGCGGTCGGTATGCCCGTTCGCGCCGGTGCCGATGAGGCTGTCGGGCATGTTGTTGCGGGCGACGATGCCCTCGCGTTCG
>CAYTQL010000030.1:0-14646 GCA_964439555.1 uncultured Planctomycetaceae bacterium
GATACGCTGATCCAGATTCCCGGGTACGCCGACCTGCTCGCCCAGCGCGACGCCACGCAGCAGATGCTCGGCGACGCGATGACGCAGCTCCAGCTCGCCCAGGCCCGCGAGGTGGAAATCCGCGGCGACGTCGAGCCGCTCAACGACCAGCTCGATGACGTGCAGCAAACGCTGTCCGACCGGCAGGGCTACCGCGACGGGCTCGGCGGCGTGCTCCAGGAGATCAACGCCGAGATCGACTCCCGCCCCGACTACCTCCCGCCGAGCGGGTCCGGGAATGAATCGCCCATCGTGGACCTGGAGACGCTCAACGCCATCCACCTCGAGGAACTCAGCAACGATCAGCTCGGCCGGCTGAAGCAGGACGTGACCGGCGCGATCGGCGAGGTGGACGCCGAGCTGGCGGACCTCGACGCCGAGGTCGCCTCGCTCCAGGACCGGATTGATCAGGAGTTCCAGACCGCCGAGCTGGGACAGGTGCGGATGGAGCTGACGCAGGTGCAGCAGGCGATCGAGACGCTGCCGGGTCAGCTCGATGCGCTCAGTCAGCAGATCGACGCCTACGAGGTGGCGGTGGACGCCATCGACGCCGTCCTCGCCCAGAGCGGCTGGCTGGACGTGGATACCGCGATGCTCGGGCTGTCCGATCACCTGAATCTGCTCGGCCAGGACGTTACCGACCTGGTCAACCACCTCCAAACTCGCTCCCTGAACGACGTGGACGCCGAACTCCAGACCGCCCGCGACGAGCGGGACGCGGTCGGGGCGGTTCTGGACATCATTCAGCCGTTGCTGGGCGTGACCGACTTCGGCGTGCTGGATGCGGGCATCCGCGACCTGAGCGACCACCTCGGCCTGATCAGCGCCGAGCTGGCCGCCGAGGTCCAGGCCCTGCCGGACCGGACCTACGCTGACGTTCAGGCCGAGATCAACACCGTCGATGCCCAGCTCGCGGAGGTCAACACGGCGATCGACGCCGTCGAGAGCATGTTCGACGCCGCGTACGCCCAAATGGACGACGCTATGCGGACGCTGGCGAACGTCTCCTCGTGGCTGGGCGCCGAATTGCAGTCGCTGGCCGACTCGGTCGAGAGCAGCCGGACCTACGACGCCATCACGGCCGACCTGGTCGACGTCGAGGGCCGTCTCGTCGCGACGCAGAATGCCCTGGACGCCGTCAACGCCCTGTTCGAGCTGACCGACGCCGAGCGGTTGGACACCGGGCTCCGCTCGCTGAGCGCCGAGACGCTCGGGCAGCTCAGCGGCGCGTTCAACGACCAGATCGCCGCCCTGCGCGGACTGCGCCTGCTGGGCACGGTCAACGACGAGCTGAACACCATGCAGACGGCGGTCGGGTGGCGGGAGCAGTTGAACCTCGACCAGGCCGAGCTCCAGCAGGTCAACACCGACATTGCCCGAACGCAGGACGAGCTGAACGTGGTGGTCCAGGCGCTGGAAGCCCAGCGGGACCTGGACATCGTCCTGGGCGAACTGGAGGACGTGCTGCGAGACATCGACGAAGTCGAAATCCAACTGGAGCCCTACAACCTCCAGTACGTCAAGATCGCCTACGAGTACCTCCAGAAGCAGAACCAGTCGATGCTCCCGCGCGTCGTGGAGTGGCGCAACCGGGTCGAGGAGCGCCTCAAGCGGGACGACCCGCCCGAACCGCCGCGCCCGGGTGATGAGTTCCCGGTCGACTGGGACTACTTCAACCTCGGACACCTGGTCTTCGGCGACTACGACATCCAGCTCGGCAACGGCGAGAACGACACCTGGACCGACGAGGACTTCGGCACGCTGGTCGACAAGCTCTCGGACAGCGAACTGCACGAACTCTACAACGTGCTCTACTTCCAGGCGGCCAAGGAGCCGCACCTGCTCAACGAGCTGGAGGAACTCGAGCGCCAGGGCGGCGCAGGGGACCTCGATCCGGAACTGCCCCGGACCCGCGCCGAGATGGAGCAGGACAAGACCTACCAGTCGCTTACGTCGCAGTTGAAAGACCTGCAAATCGATGAGAGCAACCTCGTCGCCGAGCGGGACTACATCTTCGATCTGCAGGATCAGAAGCAGATGCTCTCGGAAGACCTCGACGCCCTCTACGCCGAGCAGGGCCGGCTGTCGACCGAGATGGAAACGCTCGAGACGAACCTGGCGGACGTCGGGCTGCTCGACTACACGCTCGCCGAGCTGGAAGGCTTCGAGAGCGACCTGCTCACCGAACGGAATGAAGTGGTCGGTGCAATCGCCGAGGCCGAGGGGATGCTGCCCGACGAGCAAGCCGCCTTGCAGGGCCAACTCGACGGGCTCAACCAGCAGTACGACGTCCTGGTGATCGAGCGGAGGGACCTCGAAGGTCTGCTCGACCAGGCGATCGCCTATCTCGAACCCGAACTGACCAACCTGAGGGGTCACCAGGACCGGCTCCAGGGCGACCGGGACGTCCTCGTGGGCGAACGGGGGGGCATCGAGGCGATCCTGTCCGACGCCTCCGGGCTCCTCGGCGGAGAGTACGAGCGCCTCAACGGGCTCTACGGCACGCTCGATCAGCAGGTCGGCGTACTCACGGACGAGGGCAATGCCCTGGTCGCCCAACTCGACGCGGCCGTCAGCGAAACCCTGCCCGCCGAACGGGCCGACCTGGCCGGCGAAGTCCAGACGCTTCAGCAGGAGCACGCCACGCTGGACGCCCAATACCAGGACGCCCTGACCCGCGAGCCGATCCTCCTCCAGCAGGAGGACGACCTGACCGCGGATCTGGAGACGGTCCAGACCCGGCAGGTCACGCTCGGCAGCGACGTGGAGGGCTACCAGGCGACGCTGTCCGGCCTGGTTGAGCAGGAGGACGAGTACGAGGTTGAGCTGGAGATGTACCAGGCCTCGAACCACAGCGAGCGTGTCGGGCTGGCCGAGGGGCTGGCGGTCGGTCAGCAGCGGCAGGCGGACTACCTGATCGCCGCCCGCGACCTCCAGTCGTTGCAGGCGGGTCTGACGCTCAGCGACCGGGCGGGCGCCTACCGGGCGCACCTCGCGGGCGCCTCCGGCGAGCTCGAAACGCTCCAGGGGCAATTGCAGACCCTCCAGGAACAGCAGTCCCAACTGGAGTTCCGCCTGGAGCAGTCGCGCTTCGCCGACGGCGGTCCCGACCGCGTCAACATCGAGGCGTACGGGTACTACTACAAGAATGGGGATCCCGAGGAGATCGGCGGGCTCGAGGGCGAGGGCGGTCAGATCCGCCAGGACCCGCACACCGGTTACTACACCTACCTCTCGAGCGGGGAGGAAATCTTCTACCGCGACGCGGCGGCCGAAGGAGACGGGAAGGCGGACGAGGACATCTTCTATCGTCCCACCCACGAGCTGTACACCGACGGCGAGACCTCCTACTACCGCCGCCTCGACGACGTCAACGACACCTCGGGCGACCTCTCCGACGACGACGAAACGCTCTACGAGTGGGGCGATTCCCCGCTGAGTTCGTTCTACGTCTTCGACGGGGCCTTCACGGTCACCCGCCTGGTCGAGCAGACCACCGACGTCGACCCCGATACGCCGGGAGACCAGAGCCGCACGGAAATCAACCCGGTCACCGGCGACGAGCGCACGGTCACGGTTACGAGCAACATTTACGCGGTCGACGATTACCGCTACCGCTTCCTCCGCGGCGACGGCGAGACGGAATTCACCGGCGGCGACCTGTGGTACGTCCGCCACGACCACGTCGGCCCGAGGGTGCTCAGCTTCGATACCGTCCTCGACGACCTTGCCGACGAACTGACCGGCGACGGCGAACTGATCGTCCTCTACCCGGGGCAGACGCTCGGCGAGACGGTCGTCGGCCCCGACGACATCCTCGTGAACTTCCTGGACTTCGTCCCGGTCTATCGGCAGATCGATTCCGGCGAGATCACCGCCGACGAGCCGATGGCCCATGCCGAAGAGGTCATGGACCCGGTCCCCGAGCGGCTGACCGAGTTCTACTACGACGGCGAGGAACTGCTGCCCGTCGCCGCCCCGGACACCGGGATCGTCTCGCTGACCGAACTCGGGCTCAGTGCGGGCGAACGGATCACGCTGATGGGCGCGCAGACGATTCGCGGGCTCGGCGCCGCGACGGTGCTGGCGGCGCCGGACGTCTCGTTGAACGCCTGGGAGGGCGCGTTGGAACTCGGCGGGCGCATCCTGGCCGAGGACAGTCTGAATCTCAACGCCTGGTCCCTGGACCTGCTGCCCGGCACGCGGGTCGAGGCCGGGGAAGCCTACCTCTCCGGGTGGGGCGGAATCACCGCCGGCGACGACAGCCTGGTTCGGGCCGATACGCTCGACGTGTCGGTCGGAACCGACAGCGAGCTGTTCACCGACGTCGGGAGCCTCTCGACCTACGCGAACTTCTCCACGCTCACGATCCGCGACTACGACACCGACGCCGAGGGCAAGACGCTGAACCTCACCCGCGCCCGCGGATACGAAGGACAGCTCGCCCTGTCCACCGAGGGCGCCCTGAATGCCGCCGATCTGAGCAACCTGGTGGACGTCGCCCTGATGGCCGGCGGCGACATCTGGGTCGCCGACGCCGAGGTGATGAACATGGCGCTGGATTCCGACGGGCGGATCACGCTCAGCCCGGCGGTGGCGGTCACCGAGAACCTCGGCATCGCCGCGGGCTTCGAGGTCGTCACGGGCGGGGCGACCTACGGGACGCTCTCGCTGTCCGAGAACGAAAGCGTGCTCATCGACGAGCCCGGCGACCTGCCCTCCGGCGGAACGCACGCCGTCGAGGCGCAGCGCGACATCATCGTCGACACCGCCGTCCACTTCAGCGGCGACCTGTCGCTCACCGGGCAGAACATCCTCTTCACCGACGAGGGCTCGATTACGAACATGGGCGGGCAAACCGCCCTCGACGCCGACGGCGAGCTGCGGCTCGGCGGGCGCGGAACCGCCTTCGCCGGCCTGGTCAAGCAGATCTCCGAGACGCGGGTCCCGCTGTTCGGCAGCGACCTGCGCCTCCAGGCCGGGCGGATCACCGGGGGCGAGGAAACCCTCATCCGCGGGGACCGGCTGGAGGTCGTCTCCGAGTCCGGCTTCTCGCTGCAGACCGACGTCCGCCGCTTCGCCGGGCAGGTGCTCGGGCTCGGCGGCGTGGACCTCACGGCGCTCGGCGACGTGGAACTCACCGGGCTGGACGTGCTCAACGGGAGCATCCGCGTCGAGACGCCGGGCAACATCGTCGCCCGCAATCTCGCGATCGGCACGGACCGCTACGCCAACACGCTGAGCCTCCAGGCCGGCGGGGACCTCACGCTCGACAGCGTCGTCGTCGGGCAGCTCGGGGCGGTCGAGCTCCAGGGCAATGTCACCAACGCCGCCGACGTGCTCGAGGTCCACGTGACCCCGAACGATGAGGCGTTCTACCAGGGCACCCCGGCCGGGCTGACCGTGGAGGTCGTGGACCCGACCAACAGCTACCAGCCCGGCGAGGAGATGCAGATCGAGATCGACTACGGCGACGGGACCGGCGAGACCATCGCCGCCCCGGTGATCGAGCCGGAGCCCGGGCGCCTCGACGACGCGCATCAGACGCTCTGGGGCGAGGGCGACTTCGGCTTCGGACGCACCTTCGCCGTCGTGGATGTCGACGGGGACGGGGTGGAGGACCTGGTCGTCGGCGAGAGCGAGTACGACCCGACCGACCCCGACACCGGGCAGACGCTGGAAGACGCCGGGCGGGTGCTGATCTACTTCGGCACGACCGAGGGCTTCTCCTCCGAGTTCACGGCGCTCGACGGCGACCGCGCCGGCGGGCTCGCCGGGGCCTCCGTGTCCGCCATCGGCGATTTCGACGGCGATGGGGCGGACGACTGGGCCGTCGCCGCCCCGGGCTACCCCGGTACGCGCACCGTCCGGAACGTCCTGCCCGACGGGACCATCGAGACGACCGAGGAGCCGGTGACCGGGCGGGTCTGGGTCTTCCGCGGCGGGGCCTTCGCCCCCGAAGACAAGTTCGCTACGGAACTCTACGTCGACGGCGCAAGCCATGTCGCCCCGGCCGGGGACGTCAACGAAGACGGGTACGACGATCTGCTGGCCGGCGACCCCGCCGCCAACGTGGAGGTCTTCCAGAACGGTGAGCCGATGACCGTCCCGGGCGCCGGGATGATGCAACTGTTCCTCGGCGGCGCCGAAGGCGTGCAGACGACGCCCGCCTGGACATTCCAGGGCGACCAGCCCGCCGGCGGGGCGGGCATGACCGCCCTCGGCGTCGGCGACGTCAACGGCGACGGGCGCGACGACGTCCTGCTCGGGTTCCCCCAGCGGTCCGCCGATGGGCAGACCGGCAGCGGCGTCGTGCAGCTCTATTACGGCACGGCCGGCGGGGTGTCGCAGGGCGCGTCGCAGACGCTCGACGGCCCGGCGACCGGCGCAGGGTTCGGTGCGGCCGCGGCGGGACTGGGCGACATTGACGGCGACGGGTACGCCGACGTGGTCCTCGGCGCGCCCGAGCAGGCGGGCAAGGGCGCCGCGTACGTCTACTACGGTTCGCAGACCGGTCTGGACGACCCGCTCCGCCTCGACGCCCCGGCCGGGAGCGTGAACTTCGGCTGGGAAGTCGCCTCCGCCGGCGACTTCGACGGCGACGGGCTCGGCGACCTCCTCGTCCGCGCCGACGGCGCCGACGAGAGCCTCGTCTACCTCTACTTCGGCGACGGGACCGGCTTCGAGTCCGTGCCGATGCAGCTCGAGCTGCCCGAACTCGGCAAGCCCAGCCGACGCCGGGAAAGCTGGGGATCGCTCACCGGCGGCGTGGACCTCGACGGCGACCGCATCGACGATGTGCTCATCGGCGACTGGGGGGCGCCCACCAAGATGCCCGCGGGTATCACCGTCTTCCGCGGACGCCGGATGCCGCCGCGGACGACCACGCTCGTGAGCCTCCCGCTGACGCACACCTACGCCGAGCCGGGCGACTACACCGTCACCGTCTCGGCCGTCGAGGGCCCCGACTCGACCGCCATCGGCGAGATGGAGATTACCGTACTGGCGACCGAGGACGTCGAGGCCCCGACTATCCTCGGGTGGACCTCCGCGGCGACGCACGGCCCGGCCGGTGAAATCCTCCTGGAGATCGCCGACGACGGGAGCTTCAGCGAGTCGCGGGGCAGCGGAATCTCCCGGCTGGTCATCCGCTTCTCCGAGCCGATCGACCCGCAGACGTTCGGACCCGATGCAGTGCAGATCGCCGGCGTGAACGCCGCCGGGGCCGTGGACCTGGCGAATCTCGGGATCGCCGCTTCGCTCGGAGATGACGGGCGGATCGGGATCATCGATTTCGCCTCGCCCCTGCCCGACGCCGCCCGGTACGTCGTCCGCATCGACGGCGTCCGCGACCTGGCGGGCAACCTGCTCGCCGGCGACAGCGACCGCGTGCTGAGCGCCCTGGCCGGCGACGCCACCGGCGACCTGCGAGTCAACGTCACCGACCTGTCGCTGATCTACGGCAACTGGGCGAGCCCAGTGGATGCGACCTCCGAGGCGCAGGTCCGCGGCGACGCCTTCCTCGACGGGCGGATCAACAGCACCGACCTCTCGGCCGCGTGGGCCAACCGGACGGTGGACCTCCGCTTCCTGCCCGACCCGGCGCTGCCGAAGGACCCGAAGTCGGGCGAGAGCATGTCCGCCGAGGCGCCGAAGATCGCCGCGAGCGACGCGGATGAGACGGAAACCGCCGGAAAGCTCACCGAGGCCGACCGCGACGGCGAGCCGGTCATCCCGGGCCCGTACCGGACAATCCGGTTGACCGACCTCGTCGAACGCAGCCCGTCCGAGCCGGCCGCGGCGATGGAAGCCAAGCTCGCCGCCCGTCCTTCGGACACCGACGAGCCCCGGCCGGGCGTCGATCGCTTCGTCGTCCCGCTCCCGGATGCCGCAGAGACCGCAACGGACACCGGCGGTCCGGTGAGCCTGCTGGGCTTGTCCGCAGCGAGCTTCGACGTGCTGGAGCTCAGCGCGTCGGTTCTCCCGGCCCGGGAGCTGCCGTCCGATGCGGCAAGCCCCGATCCGCTGGGCAAGGCGTACGCGGCGCTGCACGAGCCGGAGGTCCCGGCCCCGACGTTCGCCGCCCCCGGCGAGAAGACGCTCGACGTGGACGCCGGCGCTTCGCTGCACCTGCGGACGCTGCTGGGCGACGGGCCGGACGGGACGCTGCCGCAGGCGTCGCCGACCCTGGAAACGTCCGCCCCGGGCTTCGAGCAGACGCCCGCCCCGCAGAGCCCCTCGGATGCGACGTGGCTGACCGGCTCGTCGCTCGGTGTTGACCTTCAGAGCGACGAGGTGAACGTGCTCCTGCCCGACCCGCTGAAGCGGGGCGAGGCGACCGAGAAGTAAACCGCCTCCGCGCGAGGCGGTCGTGGTATACTCAACAGGATTCGCCGGTCCGCGGGCCGGCGAGGAAGACGCACCGGGCGACCGACCGCGCTGGGGTCGCCCGGACGCTCACGCTCAACAATGGAGGATGGACCATGAAAGGCAGGCTGGTTGTGCTCATCGTGGGAGGCGCTCTGCTCGTGGGGCTTCCGCAGGCGCACGGGGACTACATGCTGGCGCCCTCCCCGGCGTTCGTCGACGCGCCGGCGGAGACGGAGTTCAGCGTCGATCTCGACCTGGTCTCCGACGGCTCGGACGCCGTGGACTCGGTGATCTTCGATCTGCGGTTCAGCGACCCCGGCGTGGTGCTCAAGGGCTACACCTGGGGCGGAGTGTTCAGCGGCTCGGAATTCGACGCCAGCGCCCCCTTGTCCGGAAGCCTCGGCGCCGGCGAAGCCGTGGGAACCGACACGTACGTCGACGCCGCCGGACTGGAGCTGGTGGATATCCACCTGGAGAACTTCACGGTCTTCGGCGACTTCACCGACGGCACGCTGATAACGCTGGATTTCGCGATCCCCGCGGGTTTCGATTTCGGCCCCGACGGGAAGGTCGTGGTCGAGATCGTCCCCGACACGCTGGCCGACGGCGGTCAAGAGGTGACCACCACGGGCGGCTCGTTCGAGATCCTCCCGGAACCGGCCTCGCTGAGTCTGCTGGCCTTCGGGGCGATCGGCCTGCTGCGAAGGCGTCGCGCGTAGCTCGAACTCTGCCTCGCGACCGCGACGTAGAAGATTCGGAGGACGGCGCAGAGTGCCGCCGGTCTGAACCGGGTTCCGCGGTTTCGCGGTGAACGTCTGTTCGCCCTAGCGGTCCAAGTCCGCCCACACGCCGGAGTTCCCGTCATCGGAGAGCAGGGCATCGTTGTAGGTTCCCCCGGCCTCGCCCCAGGCGTCGCCGGGCGGGAGGTGGTCGGCGAACTGTTTCCGCGGGACCCACTGGACGGTTCCGCTGACCCGGGCGACGTTGACGCCCTCGCCGTGTCGCGAGTCCACCTGGTGCTCGTTGTAGCACAGGTCCGCCAGGAGGGCCTGCCCGGAGGGCATCGCGTCCAACATGGCCGGCGGGTCCGGGGGTTCGCCTTCGCGCCAGTGCACGACCGGGCGGGACTGGTGCGCCAGGCGGGTGAAGTTGTACCCGGCGCCCAGCACGGCGTTGACCGCGTGCGGGTCGTCGCACGGCGGCCAGACGTTCGCGGCGTCGGTCCCTTCGGTCGTCATGCGGAACATGGGGTCGGTGTTGCTCGGGCAACTGAAGGCCTCGCAGTTCTCCTCGGTGATCAGCCCGGCGAGGTAGAGTTGCCCCATCTCCGTGAAGGTATTGCACTCCGGGCCCTCGACGGCGCCGACGCACTTGATCAGGTAGCTTCGCTGGCGGTTGCCCGGCCCGTCGCCGTCGCCGCTGCACCCGATGGGCGCCACGCCGCGATAGGTCTGGGCGTACGTTTCGATCTGCCTGTAGAGCCCCGCAAGCGCCCCCTGGCACATCGCACGCCGGGCGAGCTCCAGTCCGCACCGGACGCTGGGGATCACCAGGGCGATCAGCAGCGCGAAGATGGCGATCACCACCAGCAGTTCCAGAAGCGTGAACCCCGTTCTGTGCCCTCGCCCGCCCATGCTGCGATTGTACCCGATCCGCTCCTGCGGTTCGGTGGGCGATTCAGGCGTAGCTGTGGAGCCCGGGAAGGACGTAGTTGACCACGATCCAGTTGAACAGCATCGCGGCCCCGCCGAGCAGGCAGCCCACGGCGGTGAGCAGCCCGCGCGTCCGCGCCGAGGCGACGAACCGCAGGTGGATCACGCCGACGAAGATCAGCGCGGTGATCAGGGCGTAGTTCTCCTTCGGGTCCCAACCCCACCAACGCCCCCAGGCGAAGTCCGCCCAGTAGGCGCCGAGGATCGTACCCAGCACCACCGTCCACGCGCCGAGCTGGGCGACGATCAGGTTGCACCGGTCCAACCCGGCGAGGACCCCCGCCTCGGGCGGGCGGGTCAGGTCCGCCGGCGCCGACGGCGCGCCGGCGCGCCCCCGCAACGACGCGACGGCGCGTGCGGCGAGGTAGACCAGCGAGATGAAGATCGTCATGCCCACCAGGGCGTGTCCGAAGATGATCGCCGCCACGTGCACCGCCATGATCGGCGAGTGCAGGATGCCCGCCTGCGCCTCGATGGCCGCGCCCATCTGCCGGGGCATCCACCAGCCGCTCAGCAGCGAGAGCGTTCCGTAGAACGCCGCCGCCAGGGCGATGAAGTTCCGCGGACGCGCCAGCTCGATTACCAGCGCCACCGCCGCGCCGAGCAGCGCCGAGCCGATCACCGCTTCGAACTGGTTCATGATCGGCGGGAGGTACCACGCCCGCCCGCTCAGCGCCCAGCGGATGCCGAAGCCCACCGCCAGGACGACCGTCGTGAGCCCCAGCAGCGCCAGCCCGATGCGGCGGACCCAGCGCAGGCGCGGCGCCGCGGCCGCGACGAGCAGCACCAGGAAGCTCACCGCGAAACCGATCCATGCGAACGTGAACTGGCGGGAGCGGTTGTAGAGCAACTCCAGGTCGGTCATCGTTCCGGACGGGGCGGCGCTGCTCACGGCCGCGGTCCATTCGTCCAGTCGGCGGTTGACCAGCTCCGCGTCCCGGCGGCGCCAGGCGTTGCGAACCCGGCGGGCCCGGTCGGCGAATTCCCCGGCGGGGGGGTCGGCGGCGAGCAGGGCATTCATCGATTGCCACGGGTCGTCGCCCGGCGCAACGTGAAACCGCTCCAGCGCCAGGAAGGCGGCGTAGCGTTCGTTGAGGCGTTCCAGGGGCACGCGCATTTCGGGGCTTTCTGCGCTGGGCAGGCGCCCCAGCAGGGCGCCGGCGTCGCGCATTGCCCCGCGGACCTGCGCTCTGCTCGCCCGGCCGAGCGTCAGCAGCAGCCCGAGCCCGCGATTGTCCATGATCGAGATCGGGCGGATGCGATTGGTCCGGCGGAACTCCTCGGCGACCGGGCCTTCCAGGGCGCCGGCGACCCACCCGCGCATGGTCTTCTCGCGGACGTACAGCAGCGGGCGGTCGAGGTACGCCCCGGCGTTGAAATAAAGCTCCAGGTATGCGACCGCGGGGGCGATCCCCTGCGGGCCCGTCTCGCCGTGCATGAGGGCGACCTGCTCGCGGGCGAGGGTGTCCAGCACGCCGATGCGCCCGTGGAGCTGCACCGGCAGCCGTGCAAGCTTTCCCGCCTTGACCTGCGAGAGGAACTCGCGCGTCTCGGCGTCGAACAGTTCCGGCTCATCGGCCGGGGCGGCGGGGGACGCCAGAGCGAGAATCGCCGCGAGGGTCGCTGCATGGAGGAGTCGGTTCACCGGGCCCTCCTCCGCCGGATCAGCGGCTTGATGTAGAAGGCGTAGGGGATGCCCAGGCAGATCAGCACGCACCCGGTCCAGATCACCGGGAGCCCCGGGCGGGTGGCGGTCTCGAAGATCAGCACCTCGGGCTCACGCGGGTCGGGCAGCCAGGAGCCTTGGGTCATCTGCCAGGGCCCGAGATGCAGCGGGTTGTTCAGGCTCAGTGTTCGGCGTTCCCGCCCACCGACGCGGATCGTGCAGCGGTAGTCCCGCGGGACCACGCTCCCGGGCTGGGTGACGAACTCGGCGTCGAGCACGTGCAGCGTTTGGCCGAGGGGAATCCGCGTCGGGGCGAACGCCAGGCGCAGCGTCCGCCCGCCGGGCAGGGGGATTTTCACCGGCGGCCCGAGTTGCGGGTGGTTGCGCATCGCCAGCCAGGTGCTCGCCGAGCGCTCGCCGACGACGACCTGCACCTTCACCGCGGGGGACGCCTCGGTTGTCTCGTCGGTGACGGCGGCGGCCTCGGCGACGCGCATCGCCCGGTCCAGCAGCCCGAGCGGCTCGAGCAGCAGTTCCCGGTCGCCGAGGGGAATACGAACCGTCGCCCCGGGCTCGAAGGGCAGGGACGCGCGGGAGGCGTCCGGGGCGGTGTGGGCGATCCGCGCCCCGGTGTCCGGGTGGTAGAGGATGCGCACGAGGTGATGCGGCATGCGGGGTTGCGCGGCCGGTCGAATTTCCGACGCCGGGCGGGTGGTCGTGGCGGCGGCGAACCGTTCCGCCGTGGCGATCCGCTCGAAGGTCAGCACGTAGCCGGGCATCGCGATGCGGCTCATGCCCGCCCGCGAGGCGGGAAGGGTTACCCGTCCCCGTCCGTGGCGCGGGTCGGTCAGTTCCACCACGGCCGCGAGGTTCGCGCCCGGCGCGTCATTGGTCCACCGGTCCGCGAGGCGGGCGCGGGGGAGGTAGTCGATCGCCTGGAGACGGATGTCCTCGAACGGAGCGGCCAGCAGGACCGGTTCGATGTCGGCGTCCCGGAGCCGCGCGACCGTCACGGGGGAGTGCATAGCGAGCCCCGCTTCGTCGCCGGCGTAGACGGCCGGGGGGGAGTCGAGGTAAATGTGCTCGACGGAGGAGAAGCCGTGCGCCTTTCGCATGCTGATCGCCCGGCCTTCGCGGCGTGCGGTCGCGTACCACATGGCCCCGATCGCCAGCAGCAGCACGCCGCCGTGGGCGGCCCAGGCGCCGAGGCGGTCGAGCGTGAGGGGAATCCGGAACCAGCAGGCCAGCAGGATGTTCAGGCACAGCGCCAGCTCGGGGAGCACCAGCAGCCAGTGGGCGTACGCCCCTTCCGGGGGGATCCCCGCTGAGCGGAGCGCGTCGGGGCGCACGGAGGCGAGCACCGTGACCACCGCGAGGTAGAGGCAGATCCACCCGAGCAGCGCCAGGCCCAGCGCGGTGCTCGACGCGGCGCGGAGCACGCGGCTGCGGGGCATGCGGCGTCGGCTTGCTCCGGTCGGGGTCATCGTGTGGGCCCGGGTTGGGGGCTATGAAACGGGCCCCGGTGGGCGATGCACCAGGGCCCGGAAACCAGTTTAGCGCCGGGTTCGGCGTGCGTCAGCCTTTGTCGGCGTCGGCGGGGGTCTCCCCGGCCGCCTCGCCTCGGGCGCCGGTCAGGAACCGGTCGGGCGGGACGACCCAGATTTCGACGCGCCGATTCGCCTCGGCGCCGAGCTTCTTGCCGTTCGCTCCGGTCTTGTTGGGCACGACCGGGTGGTGCTTGCCGAAGCCCATCGCCCCGAGCCGTTCGGGGGCGACCCCGGCGTCGGTGAGCACGTCCTGGACCGCCACGGCCCGGTGGACCGAGAGGTACCAGTTGTTCGGGTGCCGCCGCTTCGTGGATCGCTTGGCGATCGGCATGTTGTCGGTGTGCCCGGCGATGTAGACGTTGAACTTCTTCGCCTGCGGGCCCTGGACGATCCGGGCGAACTGCTGGAGAACGTCCTTGGCGCCCGGCTGGACGAAGTCGCTGCCCGGCTTGAAGGTCAGGTCGCTCTTGAACTTCAGCATCCCGTGCTCCTCGAGGTACTCGACGAGCCCGGGGTTCTTCTCGGCGAAGTTTTTCAGGGCGAGGTTGACCTTCTCCGGGAGCACCGCCAGCGGCGCGACCGGGGGCGGGGCGTCGCGCCCGATGAGCTTCTCGTAGCGTTCACGAAGCTGCTCGAGCGAGCTGCGGAGCTGTTCGTTCTGCCGCTCCAGGACGCCGAACTCCTCCTGGCGGGAGCCGAGGGTGGACCCGGCCGCGGAGAGCCGGTCCTTGAGCGTCTTGTTCTCGCGGCGGAGATGCTCGTTGCTGGCGGCGAGGTTCTGCACCTGCTCGTTGCAGCGCATGTTCGCGGCCATGAGCTGGTCGTACTGCTCCTGCGAGACGCATCCGCCGAGCAGTCCCAGCCCGGCAGTGCAGAGCAGCGCGGTTGCCAGACGACGTCGGGTCATGGTGTGTCCTTTCCGTTTGGCTTGCGGCCGGCGATTGGCAGCGCCTCAGCCGCCCATCCGTTGCATGGCGGCCTGCCGGTCTGCGGCCGACTTGCCCACCACGAAGCCGATGATTCCGATGACGATGATGGCGACGAGTCCGCCGCCGAGGACGATCAGAAGGTTTTCCTTGAGTTGGCTGACCAGCGAGAGTCCCGTGCCGGTCCGCCCGGCGTAGACCGCCCCGACGGCCGCCAGCAGGAGCACCACGCTGACGATCGCCGCGCCGATGGCCATGCCGCGGAAGAACCCGGCGCTGGCGTCGGGTTGCTCGACGAAGGTCGGCTGGACGACCTGCTGCTGCGGGGCGTAGGGCTCGGGCTCCGGTTCGGCGCCGGCTTCGATTCCCGAGCCGACTCCGCCTTC
>CAYTQL010000031.1:0-11171 GCA_964439555.1 uncultured Planctomycetaceae bacterium
CCGGTCGTTCGGCTGGCCCGAGCGGTACACGCTCCCGGCGGTGACGACTCCGACATTGTCTACGAAGAGCCAGCGGCGATACGCCCCGAGCGCCGCGAGCACCAGCAACGCGCCGACGATGGACTGCACCGCATGATATCGCAGGAAACGGACCATACCTGTATTCTAATCGACCGCGGGGGCGGCGTCAGTTCCCAATTCCGCAATTCGCCTCTCCCGCCCCGGCGGGCGCCGCGTCGTCCGGGGGCGTCTCCCGGGGCGATGCGAAGTGCTTGTAAAGCGTTCGCGATCCCGCTAGACTTTTCGGTCTTCATCAACCCGCCCGACCGCGTGGGCGGTGGTTCGACGCAGAAAGGAATACGATACATGGCTCAAATCGCGCCGCGCAGACGTCTGTTCACGAGCGAGTCGGTGACCAAGGGGCACCCCGACAAGGTCGCCGACCAGGTCTCCGATGCCGTTCTCGACTCGTTGCTGGAGAAGGACCCGGACGCCCGCGTCGCCTGCGAAACGCTGGTGACCACGGGGCTGGTGGTCCTCAGCGGCGAGATCACCGTGCACAACGCCGAGGCGAAGGAGCGCCTGCTGACCGCCGACGAGACGGCGCGGAAGGTCATCGAGTCGATCGGGTACGTCGATTCGTCCACCGGCTTCGACTTCCGGAGCTGCGCCGTGCTCAAGAGCCTGCATTCCCAGTCGCCGGACATCTCCCAGGGCGTCACGGCCGGGAGCGGGAAAGAGAAGGAACAGGGCGCCGGCGACCAGGGGCTGATGTTCGGCTTTGCCTGCAACGAGACCAAGGACCTGATGCCCCTGCCGATCCAACTCGCCCACCGGCTGACCCGGCGGCTCAGCGACGTCCGCGAGGACGGGACGCTGCCCTGGCTGCGCCCGGACGGGAAGAGCCAGGTCACCGTCGAGTACGAGGACGGCAAGCCCTCGCAGATCAACGCGGTCGTGCTCTCCACGCAGCACACCGACGAGATCGTCAACAGTCGGAGCGGCAACATCACCCAGAAGGCCGAGAAGCAGCTCATCGACCACGTCGTCAAGCCGGTCATCCAGGACGAGGTCCCCGAGCTGTGGACCCCCAAGATCCGCTTCCACATCAACCCGACAGGGCGGTTCGTGGTCGGCGGACCCCACGGGGACACCGGGCTGACCGGGCGGAAGATCATCGTGGACACCTACGGCGGGCGGGGCCGCCATGGCGGCGGGGCCTTCAGCGGGAAGGACCCCTCCAAGGTCGACCGCTCCGCCTGCTACATGGCGCGGTACATCGCCAAGAACATCGTCGCCGCGAAGCTCGCCGAGGTCTGCGAGGTCCAACTGGCCTACGCCATCGGCGTCGCCGAGCCGGTCAGCGTGCTGATCGACTGCGACGGGACGTGCCGCGTCGACGAACACGACCTCTCGGTCGCCGTCCGGGAAATCTTCCCGCTGACCCCCGCCGAGATCATCGACCATCTCAAGCTTAAGCGCCCGATCTACACCCAGACCGCCCACGACGGACACTTCGGCCGCCGCGGCAAGGGCTTCACCTGGGAAAAGACCGACAAGGCGAAGGACCTCAAGAAGGCGATGAAGAAGTAACCCGCGCTACGCGGTACATACCGAACTGGACGCACCGAAGCCCGGGCGACTCCGTCCGGGCTTCTTCTTCCGGGCGGCGGGGGGCCGAGGCGATGGCTCGCGGGGCAAGCGGAGACGCTGCCCGCCGCGCGGGGCCCGTCAGCCGCCCAGCTTCTCCGCGAGGAAATCCCATGCCCGTCCGGCGTAGAAGCGATGCCCGCCCGCGCCGACGTACAGCTCAAGCGCCTCACCCGCCACCGGGCGAAGGGCTCGCCGTCCGCCGGATCGAACGCCAGGCGTCTCGCGGCGTTGCGGACCATCGCCTGCGATCGCTG
The DNA here is from genome assembly GCA_964439555.1 of uncultured Planctomycetaceae bacterium. Lineage (GTDB taxonomy): Bacteria > Planctomycetota > Phycisphaerae > SM23-33 > SM23-33 > CAYTQL01. The sequence goes on from CAYTQL010000031.1 coordinate 1,908, forward strand.
TTCCATCGACAATCCCTCATGTCGGGTCATCTCGCACCTCCGGAACTGGGGGCGCCGTTGTACCGGTCCGCGTCGTGGATTGCACGTCCGTCCGGAGCGATCCCTAAACTTCGCGGTCGGGGGTCGCTACAATCCCACGTCATGCCCGAGGTTCGCAGGCTGCTGGTGGTGTTGCCCAACTGGATCGGCGACGTGGTGATGGCCACGCCGGCGTTGCGGGCCCTGCGCGAACGGTTCGCCGACGCTCACATCACCTTCATCGGCAAGGCGGGGTCCGTGGCCGTCCTGGCGGGCACCGCGTGGGCGGACGCGCTGCTCGAGGACCTCTCAACGTCCGGACCACCCGCGGACCTCTTCCGCATGGCCGCGACGCTTCGGCGTCGGCGGTACGACCTGGCGGTGCTGCTGCCCAACAGCTTCCGCTCGGCGCTGCTGGTGCGTCTGGGGAGCGTGCCCCGCGCCGCCGGCTACGACCGTGACGGGCGGGGCTGGATGCTCACCCACCGCCTGGCCGTTCCCACCGACGAGCGGGGGCGCAAGCGCGTCTATCCGGCGCTGGACTACTACATCGACCTCGCCGAGTCGCTCGGGGCCGAGGTGACCTGCCGCCGGATGGAGCTGCCCACCGACGCCGAAAGCGAACGCGCGGCCGAGGCGCTGCTGCGCGAGGCGGGCGTGGACCGCGCCCGACCGGTGGTGATGCTCAACCCCGGCGGGGCCTTCGGGCCGAGCAAGATGTGGGCCCCGCGCCGCTACGCCGCCCTCGCCGACGCCCTGGTCGACCGCCGCGGCGCGCAGATCATCATCAACGCCGCGCCGAACGAGCGGGAGATCGCCGCGGAGGTCGGGGAGGAGATGACCGGCGAGCCGACGATCAACTTCGCCGAGCGGGACAACACGCTCGGATTGCTCAAGAGCCTGCTGTCCCGCTGCGACCTGCTGGTGACCAACGACACCGGCGCCCGTCACATCGGCGCGGCCATGGGGGCGGCGATCGTGACGGTCTTCGGGAGTACCGACCCGGCGTGGACGACGATCGACTACGACCGCGAGCGGCTGGTGATCAGCGACGTGCCCTGCGCCCCGTGCCAGCGAAAGCTCTGCGCCCTTCCGCCGGGCCCGTTCTACCATCGGTGCATGAACGCCATCCCGCCCGAGCGCGTGATCGCCGCGGCCGAGGAACTGCTCCAGGCGGCGGGGGCGCGGGCGTGATTGTCACGAACGAACAGGCCGATCAGGGGCTGATCGCCGCATTGGACTCCGAGGGGCTCACCGCCGTGCCCGCGGCGTTCGACTACGCCGGCGGCGAGGACCTCTCCAAGCCCGGGCTGGCCCACCGCCGCCGCACGCGCCTTACGCTTCGCGACGCCGACGGGCGGGAATGCGTCGTCTACCTCAAGCGCTACGGTCGGGAGGCGCCGGGCCGACGGTTGAAACGGTGGTGGATGCATCGGCGGGGCGGCAGCGAGGCGCGCATCGAGTACGAGAACGTCCTTCGCGTCCGCGAGGCGGGCTTCCCGACGATGCAGGCGTTACGCTTCGGCGAGCAGGGCGGCGCGGGGCGGAGCTTCATCGTGGTCACCGCGGTGCCCGGGGACGCGCTGGAGCGGACGGCGGAAGATTTCCTGGCGTCGGCGTCCGAAGAGCAGGGCGCCGGGCTGACCGAGCTGCTGGGCGATCTCGCGTGGGGGCTCCACGAACGCGGGCTCTTCCACCGCGACCTGTACGCGTCGCACATTTTCCTCGACGCGCGGGCGGGGGGGGACCTGTCGCTGTGGCTGATTGACCTGGCCCGGATGATCCGCCGCCGTCCGTTGGCGCGGCGCTGGCGGGTGAAAGACCTCGCCGGCATCCGGTATTCCATGCCGTCCGGGTGGGTCGAACGCGACTGGGCTGTGTTCCTGGACGCCGCGGCGCGCGACCTCTCGCCGGGCGCGCGGGCGCGGCCGGATCGCAGCATCCGCGCCCGCGTCGAACGCATGAACCGCCGCGCCCGGCGGAAAGCGTCGGAAGGAGCGAACCGATGAAGGTCGCGCTGGTCATCGAGCGGATGGACCCGTCCGGCGGGGGGCGCGAGGCCTCGACGGCGCAGATCGCCGAGGCGCTCGCCGCCCGCGGTTGCGACGTGACGGTGCTCTGTCAACAGGCGAACTGGTCGCCCGAGGGCATCGCGATCCGCGAACTGGGCGTGGCGTCGGGGTCCCGGCTGGCGAGGCTGCGGCGGTTCGCGGCGGACGTCCAACGGGCCGCCGACGAGGGGGACTTCGATATCGTGCACAGCTCGCTGCCGGTGGCGCCTTCGACGGTCTACCAGATCCGGGGGGGGACGATCCCCGCCCAGCGGATGGCGGGGCGGCGTCGCCGCGGGCCGGTCTCCGCGTTTCTGCATCGGCTGGGCGAGCCGTTCAATCGCGTCCGGGCGGCGATGGCCGGGATGGAACGACGGCTTCTCGCCGAGACTTCCGTGCTCTGCGCCCCGGTCTCCGGGATGGTCGCCGGGGAACTGGAACGCCATTACGGGCGGACCGAGAACGTCCGGACGATCTTCAACGGCGTGGTCGTTCCCGAGTGGGACGCCGACGAGCGCCGCCGGCAGCGCGGACGGTTCCGCGGGCGCTTCGGGCTCGAGGACATCGACTGGCTGTTCCTCTCGGCCGCGAAGAACCCGGAACTCAAGGGCTTCGATCACGCCATCCGCAGCTTCGCCCGGTGGTGCGGGCTGCGTCCGATGGCCGGGTCCCGCCTGGTGCTGCTGGGTCCGGAACGCTCGGCCGCCTACCGCCGCCTGGCGGTGCGGATGGGCGTGGGCGAGCGCGTGCACTTCGAGCCGTTCACCGACGAGATGTTCAGTTGGTACTGCGCCGCCGACGCCTGCCTGCTGCTGAGCTGGTACGACCCGTGCTCGCGGGTGGTGCTGGAGGCGACGCGCTGGGGGGTGCCCTGCGTGACCACGCGGTTCAACGGGGCGGCCGAGGCGCTGGCCGGCGGGGCCGGGGTGGTCGTCGAACGCCCGGACGACCACGAGAACGTCGCGGCCGCCCTGGCCGATGTGACCAACCCGAAGCTCCGCCCGAAGATGCTCGCCGCCTGCCGCGACGCCGCCGAGGGGCTCTCGATCGCGCGGCACGTGGATGAACTGATCGACGCCTATCACGGACTGCTCAACGCCCGATGATCACGAATCCCTACATCCTGCTGCTCGCCTTCCCGCCGGTCGCCTACCTGGTCGGGTCGATCTCCTTCGCCATCCTGATCGCCCGGCTGAGGGGCGTGGACCTGCGGACCGTGGGCAGCGGAAACCCCGGAGCCACCAACGTCGCCCGCGCCCTGGGGCGCCGCTGGGGCTACCTGTGCTTCTTCCTGGACGTGGGCAAGGGGCTGGTCCCCACGCTGGCGGTGGTGCTGCTCACCCGCCCGCTGGACGGGAGGCTCCAGCAGTTCAGTTGGATGCTCACCGGGTGCGGGGCGATCCTGGGACACGTCTTCCCCTTCTGGCTTGGCTTCCGCGGCGGCAAGGGAGTGGCCACGAGCCTCGGGGTGGTGCTGGGCATCTTCCCGTACATGACGGTGCCCGGCTTGCTGGCGTTTGCGGTGTGGATCGTCGTGACGCTGATCAGCCGGTACGTCTCGCTGGGGAGCCTCGTGGCGGCTTTGGGGTTCCTGGCGTTCTTCGTCCTCTTCAACTTCGGCGAACTCGCCCGGCGGATGCCGCTGCTGGTCTTCTCCTCCGCGATGGTCCTGCTGATCGTCATCCGCCACCGTGCGAACATCCGCCGCCTGCTCGGCGGGACCGAGAGCAAGATCGGCCAGAAAGGCGCCGGGCACCCGGCGATGGGCCCGGGGGAGGAGAGCTGAGCATCGGACCGCGAATCGCGAATGGCGGATTGCCGGGTCCCCGTGCGGCGGGCCGGGGGCGGTTTTGATGGGCCCCCGGAGCGGCGGCGGGGCGGGTTCGTCGCCTCCGCGCGCTGATTCGCAGGGCCCCACCCGCGGTTCGCCCTTCCTGCACCTCTGCTACTCCGGGCTCAGCGGCGCGACGACCGTGGCGCTGAACATCGCCCGCGGGTCCGATCGGCCGGGGCGGCACGGATTCGTCTTCTACGGGCGCGAGGCGCCGGTTCCGGGGCATATCGAAACGGTCGAGCGCCTGGGCTGCCCGTGGCGATACGCCCGGAAGGACCCGGGCGCGTGGCCGGGGACGTATCGCCCGGCCGCGAAAGCGATTGCCTCGCTTCGCCCGGGCGCGGCGGTCCTGCACGGCTCGCGGACGCTCCCGGTGGCGCTGTGGCTGCGGGTTCTGGCCGGCGGGGCGCCGCTGGTCGGCGTTCAGCACGGACCGGCGCGGGAGATCGCGGAGTGTCCGCGGCGGCTCGTCTCGGCCGCCTTCGCCGGCGTCACGGACCGGACGGTGTTCGTCTCGGACGAGCTGGCGGCGCTGGCGGATCGATTCAGACTGCTCCGCACCGCGGTCCGGCGGGGCGTGGTGATTCCCAACGGCGTGGATGCGGAGTTCTGGGCCCGGCGGAAGAGCGAACCGGCGGAACCGCCCGTCCTCGGTGCGGTCGCGGCGCTGGAGCCCTACAAGGACCACCCGACGCTGCTGCAAGCCGTGGCGCGGCTGCGCGCCGCCGGGCGGGAAGTGCGCGCCGAGCTGGTCGGGGTCGGGTCGATGGACGCCGCCCTGCGGCGCCTGGCCGAGCGGCTGGGGGTGAACGGCCGGGTGGAGTTCGCCGGGCGCCTGACGCCGGAGGAACTCCGCGAGCGGATGGGGCGCTGGCGGGTGTTCGTCCACCCGACGCGGTCCGAGGCGATGAGCATGGCGCTGCTGGAGGCGATGAGCGCGGCAATGCCCATCGCCGCCTCCGACGCCCCCGGCGTCCGCGGACTGCTTGCGAACGAACGCACGGCGCTGCTGACGCCCGTGGGCGACGCCGACGCCCTGGCCGGGGCGATCGGACGCCTGCTGGACGATGCGCAGCTCGGGCATTCACTCGCCGCCGCCGCGCAGCGCCAAGCCCGCCGCGAACACGCGCTCGAGACGATGTCCGCCGCCTACGAGCGGCTGGCAGAGGCGCTGACGTCCTGGCGGGCGCAATAATGCGAGAATCGTGGTGCTGGAATTCCCGCCTTTCTGAGGTAGAATAGCGCTGGACCCGCCATGGAACATCCCCTCAACGACCATCTTGACGCCCTGACCGAGCAGGTGCTCGCCAGCTACCGCGCCGAGGAGCGCACCCAGCGCATCGGGCAGACCGCGCTGCCGTCGCGCAGCCGGATCATCGAGCTGATCCACCAGGTCCGCCAGTTGCTCTTCCCGGGCTACTTCGGGCACAAAAGCCTCACCGAACAGACCATCCGCTACCACGTGGGCACGCTGCTCGGGCGGATCGGGACCGACCTGGCCGAGGAGATCGGGCATTGCATCTGCTCGGAACGGGGCTGCGGGAACCGGTGCGACGACCTCGCCGGGTGCCGCGCCGAGGCCCGGAAGACCACGCGGGAGTTCCTCCGGCGCGTCCCCAGGCTCCGCGAGCTGCTGGCCGCCGACGCCCAGGCCGCCTACGACGGCGACCCCGCCGCCAAGAGCGTCGAGGAGATCATCTACTCCTACCCGGGCTTCTTCGCCGTGACGGTCTACCGGATCGCCCACGAGCTGCACGAGCTCGAGGTCGCGCTGATGCCGCGGATCATGACCGAGTACGCCCACAGCATCACCGGGACCGACATCCACCCGGGCGCGCGCATCGGGCGGCGGTTCTTCATCGACCACGCCACGGGCGTTGTCGTCGGCGAGACCTCGATCATCGGCGACAACGTGAAGATCTACCAGGGCGTCACGCTGGGCGCAAAGAGCTTCCCCAAGGACGAGCGGGGACGCGTCATCAAGGGCCTCAAACGCCACCCGACCATCGAGGACGGCGTGACGATCTATCCCAACGCGACCATCCTCGGCGGGCAGACCGTCATCGGAAAGGGCGCCACGGTCGGGGGGAACGCCTATATCATGAACTCCATCGAGGCCGAGTCGCTCGTGACCCACGAGGCGCCCAAGCTGCGCATCCGCAACAAGTCCGCCCCGCGTCCCTGACAGACCTCCCCGAGGATCCGATACATGAGCTTCCCGTTTCACAGCGTCGCTGACGATTTCTTCGTCAACATCAGTCTCCAGACCACCCTCGAACTGCCCAGCGCCCGCGAGACGCTGCTGCATTTCTGCGAGGCCGTTCAACGCCAGTTCCCCGCCATGACCGCCTTCTACCAGCGCGACCGCGGCGAGTTCGTCCTGGAGGAGAATCGCGAGGAGGGCAGTTACCGGTGGATGGAGATTCAGCCGCACCAGCTCACGGGGGGGTTCTTCAACCCCCCGTCCGCCGAGGCGGGCTACCAGCTCCACCGCTGGCTGCTGGACCGCGTGGTCTACTTCCTGGGCATCAGCGGAATGGACGCGGAGCTGCTGGACGTGCTCTTCGGGTTCCACCTCGACTACGTGGGCAACCGGGACCAGATTCTCGCCCAGGCGCTGCTGGCCGGTTCGCCGCTGACCCCGCTGGTGCTGGAGGGGCCCGGGGCGCCGCTGGAATGCGAGCCGAACTTCGTGATCGCGCTCGACGAGAACTGCTACCTCCAGGCGCGCCTGACCACCGAGACGCGCTCCAGCAGCTACCAGGTCCGCACGGGGCAGTACGGCGGGGACCCCATCAGCGTCTATTTCACGGTGCGGCGCTTCCCCGAGCCCGGGCGGATGCTCAACTTCCGCGAGAGCTTCGAGGAGCAGATCGCCCACTGCGAACAGCTCGTCACCGATCACGTGATCCCCAACGTGATCGACCCGATCAGCCAGGCGATCAGCACGGCGGACTGATTCGATTGCGGATCGCGGATTGCGGATTCCCGCAGATCCGACTCAACCGACGCCGGGCGAGCAACCGCGCCCGAGCGCGCAAAAAAGTGGCGGGCCTGCCGCGGGGGGGGACGACAGGCGCCGCCTCGGCATTCGGACCGGTCGGGGGGGAACCGATCCGAAAGGGGGTCTCGTTTTTCACCGATCCGTCCCATAGGCAAGACCGGTATTACATCCACCTTCTGCTACTGCCCGAAATTATAGGATAACCACCGATGGACGCAACTGTTTTTCAGGTGATTACCCGAAAGGTACGTCTCGCCCCAAGCAGACGGACCAAGTAAGATTATGCATCACAATAGCTTACCGTCAAGGTTCTTTCTTCGAGAAATCCTCAAGTACGCCGTCGAAAAAGCGTTGACATCCCAGCGATTATCGCTGTTTCTTCGCTTTGGCGGCGACCGCTCGAATGCTGCGGCGAAGAGGGGACCCGCCGAGGTCAGAGGGGGCTCGGCGGGACGAATCAGCAGGATGATCGGCAACTGCCGGGGCTGAGCGCTCGTTTGGTGTAATAAAGAGAAATAGGATTTTTGCTATTTTGTGCTGCAGGTGTAGCTATCATGCTCCGAGAGACCCAGTGAACAGGTGAGAATCCCTTGACGAGGTGAGCGGATGTACGAAGCGTTTACGATAGAGTCGCAAAGAACGCTGGCGTCCTGCCGGGCTCTTGTGGTGGATGATTCGGACGCGGTTGCCGAACTGGTGAAGGATGTCTTCGACGAGGAGGGCGCGTCCGTGGTGCGGGCCCCGGACGCCGAAGCGGCGCTGGAGCGGCTCGACGGCGATGCGGACTTCGACGTGCTGGTGGTGGACCTCGGGCTCCCGGGGCTCGGCGGCGAGGAATTGCTCAATTGGATCGACGCGAATCGCCCGGACCTGCTGGGTGCGACCTTCGTGCTCACCGGGCGCTGTTACGACCGGGCGGCGCTCGAGCGAATCGGTCGGATGGGGGTGCGGGTGCTGTTCAAGCCCTTCAGCCTCGACGAGCTTCGCAGCGTCGCGGCCGAGGCGGCGGGACGGTTGCATCCGCCGCAGGGCGCCGCGGGGTCGAGCGCGTAGTCACTGCGCGGTTCGTTGCGACGCCCCGGACCGCAGGACCTCTCCGACGCGATGGAGCAGTTCTTCGCGGTCCACGGGTTTGAGGATCATCTTCTCGCGGATCGTTTCGACCCCTCGACGCGCCAGTTCCTCCCCGACGTACCCGGAGACGTACAGCACCGGCGTCTGCGGGCGGCGTTCCCGAACCTTCCCGGCCAGTTCCACGCCGTTGACGGTGGGCATGACCACATCGGTGATCAGCAAGTCCGGTTCGAGCCCCCCGTCCCGGACCAGCGCCAGCGCTTCGTCCGCGTTGGCCGCGGCGCGGACGTCGTGGCCGGCCTCGGTCAGCCACTCGTCCATCAGGTTGCGGACCGACGCCTCGTCCTCGACGACCAGGAGGCGAGCGCCGGCGTGCCCGGCGGCCGGTTCGGCGCGTTCGACCGCCTCCCGCTCTGCAGGTTCCTCGGCCGGGGGGAAGTTCAGGCGGAAGGTCGTTCCCTCGCCGAGGGTGCTTTCGCATTCGACCCATCCCCCGCTCTGGCGCGCGAAGCCGTAGACCATCGACAGCCCGAGCCCGGTGCCTTTTCCGGACTCCTTGGTGGTGAAGAAGGGCTCGAAGATCCGCTCGATCGCCTCGGGCTCGATCCCGCAGCCGGTGTCGCTGACGCAGACGAAGACGTACCGCCCGGGCCCGAAGCCCGGGGCGTCGGCGGGGGGCTCCTCCAGCGTGCGGACGCCGCTGCGGATCTCCAGTCGTCCGCCCCCGCCCATGGCGTCCCGGGCGTTGAGCATGAGGTTGAGCATCGCCTGCTGGAAGAGCCCGGGGTCCACGTTGGCGTAGCAGGGCTTCGGGGAGGGGATGAGGTTCAGCTCGATGTCTTCGCCGATCATCCGGGGGAGGGTCTTGCTGAGGTCGGAGATCAGCTTTGAGAGGTCCTCCACCTTCGGTTGGAGCATCTCGCGGCGTCCGAAGGCCAGCAGTTCGCCCGTCAGGCGGGTGGAGCGATCCACCGCCTTGAGGACCTCTTCGACCTGCGGGCGTCCCTCGTCGGTTACGCGGTCTCGCCGCAGGAGCATCTCGGAGAAGCCCTTGATGACGGTGAGCTGGTTGCGGAAGTCGTGGGCGATCCCCCCGGCGAGGTGCCCGATCGCTTCCATCTTCTGCGCCTGGCGGAGCTGGGCTTCCATCGCCTTGCGCTCGGTGAGGTCCACGATGATGCCGATGAGCCCGATCAACTCGCCGTTGGGGTCGGCGACGGCGACCTTGGTAATCAGCAGGTCGGATTCCTCCCCGGTGGGGCTGGTGTGCTGCTCGTACTGTT
>CAYTQL010000031.1:11181-14620 GCA_964439555.1 uncultured Planctomycetaceae bacterium
AATACGACGACGGGTTCGACATGGTGCTGTCGCTCGACGGCGCCGGGTCCGCGGGCGAGCACCTCCCGGTCGATCTCCGCGAGCCGCCCGGCCGAATCCGGCGGGGCGAGCCCGGCCACCGTCCGCCCGAGGATCTCCTCCCGCGTTCGCCCGGCGAACTCGACGAAGGCCTGGTTGCACAGGCGGTAGACGCCCTCGGTGTCCTTGTAGAAGATCGGGTTCGGGATGACGTCGAGGAGGGTCTTGAGGAAGCTGGCCTGGCGCTTAAGTTCCTGCTCGGCGCGGCGCTTCTGCTGGAGGTAGCTCCACTCGTGGTGAATGTGCTCGATCAGCCGCGGCATGTTCGTGAGGGCGTCGGGCGACTTGACGACGTAGTCCATCGCCCCGTGCTTCAGGGCGCGGACGGCCAGGGCCTCGTCGCCGTGGCTGGTCATCAGCACCAGCGGACAGTCGAACCCGTCGAGCAGGTCCAGGCCCTTCCCGTCGGGCAGCAGCCAGTCGGCGAGGATCATGTCCGGCGTGTGACGCGCCAGGAAGCGTCGGGCTTCGGCCAGGGCGCCGGCGACCGCCACGCGCCACCCGCCGTCTTCGGCGCGTTCGAAGCCGCGTCGGATCAGCCGCACGTGGTCCTCGTCGTCCTCCACCAGCAGCAGGAGCCGGTCTCCCGCCGCGGCGTCCGTCTCGTTGTGGCTTTCGTCGGTCATGGTTCGTTCGGAGCGGTTCAGTCGTCCGCCGGGCCGGGCTCATTCCAGCTCGACCAATAGGAGGTCAGGTTCTCCATCAGTTGGTCCAGCTCGTCGATGTCCGCGGGCTTGACCACGTAGCTGTTGGCGTGGCTGCGGTAGGCCTGGAGTACATCCGCGTCGGCGTCGGAGGAGGAGAAGATCACCACGGGCAGGGCGCGGAGCTCCTCGTGGGACTTGATCTGCCGGAGGACCTCCAGCCCGTCGACCTTGGGCAGGCGAAGGTCCAGAAGGATCAGGTTCGGGCGGGGGCTCTCGGCCGGGTCGGCGTAGCGCCCGCGGCGGAAGAAGTAGTCCAGCGCCTCGTCTCCGTCGCCCAGCACGGTGATGCGGACCGGCGTTGCGGCTTTTTGCAGCACGCGGCGCATCAGCTCCGCGTGGTCTTCCATGTCTTCCACGAGCAACATGTGAAAGAGCTTCTGTGCATTCGTCACACTCATGTCTCGGTTTCCGATCCGGCTTCGTTGCGTTCACTGTCCGCTGGCAGGGCGATGCAGAAGGTGCTCCCGGCGCCGCGGCCCTCGGACTCCACCCAGACGCGTCCGCCGTGCAGTTCGGCCACGCGCCGGACGATCGCCAGCCCGATTCCGGTGCCCTCGTCGTCGTGCTCGAGCTGATGGAAGAGTCCGAAGATCGCTTTCTGGTGGTGGGGTTCGATGCCCACGCCGTTGTCGCGTACGGTGATTACCGCCTTTCCGTCCTGCTCGCGGATTCCGATCTCGACGCGCGGGCGGGGTTGGTCGCCCATGTACTTCACGGCGTTCTCGATGAGGTTCTGGAACATCTCGGTCAGGCGGGGTCGGTCGCCGTGCACGGTGGGGAGGTCCGGGTCGATCCGCAACTCCACCTCGCCCTCGGAGATCATCCCGTCGAGCAGTTCGACCGCCTCGTTGGCCGTCTCGGTCAGCGGCACGGGCTGAAGCGGGTGATCCCGGCGTCCGACGCGGGAGAGTTGCAGCAGCTCCTCGAGCAGCGTCCGCATCTGTTCGGCCGCCCGGTCGATGCGCTCCATGTCGTCGCGCGCCGCCTCGGGGTCGCCGGCGTCGATGCTCCGCTCGACGTGTCGCAGGAATCCGCAGATCGTGATCAGCGGGCTCTTGAGGTCGTGTGAGACGGTGTAGACGAACTGTTCGAGTTCCTCGTTCTTCGCCCGGAGCCGGACGATGAGGTCCTTGCGGAGTTCGTCGGCCGCTTGGCGCTCGGTGATGTCCCGCGCGTAGACGTTGACGTACCCGGACTGGGGTACCGGCGCAAGCGAGAGCGACCAGAACCGCCCGGCGCCGGCGATCTCCCGTTCGTCGGGCTCACCGGACTGGAGAATCTCCCGGGCCCGTTCCGGCCAGGGGTCGGGCAGGCGGTCCCCGACCGACCCGCCGAGGTCGCTGAGCAGTTCCTGCGAGGCGGTGTTGGCGTACTGGAGCGTCCCGTCGGCGCCGATCCGCAGCACCGGGTTGGGGTTCTCGGAGGGGAAACGTGCGAGGCGGTCGACCTGCTGCTCGGCGCGTTTCCGCTCGGTCACGTCGCGGAAGACGCCCGTGACGGTGCGCGCGGTCCTCCTGTCAGATCGCATCAACTGCCCGTGGGCGACGGCCCAGATCATCCGCCCGTCGGCCCGGCGGATGCGCAGCTCGAGTCGCTCGGAGGTCCGCTCCCCGCGCTCGTAGGCCGCCAGTGCCTCCCGGAGGCGTTCCCGGTCCGCCTCGTGGACCTGCTCGATCCACCAGTCCATCGGCTTGGCGACCACCGTCCCGTAGCCCAGCAGTGAGGGGGAGGTGTCGTCCACGCGGAGGACGCCGGCGTCGAGGTCCAGTTCCCACGGGCCCTCCTGCGCCGCGGCCAGGGCGATGCGCAGGCGCTGCTCGCTGAGGCGGAGGGCGGTTTCGGCCCGCTGCAACCGCAGCAGCGCCCGGACCCGCGCGACCAGCTCGTCCCGCCCGACCGGGCGGACGACGTAGTCGTCGGCCAGGGCGTCGAGTCCGGCGGCCTCGTCGGACGGCGAGGTCCGCACGCCGGAAACCAGCATCACGTACGTCCCCGCCAGAGCGGGCTCCGAGCGGATCTCGCGGCAGATCGTCAGCCCGTCGGCGTCGGGCATTCTCACGTCCAGCAGGACCACGTCGGGGCGCTCGCGGCGCACGAGCGGCAGCGTCTCGGCGCCGCGCGCGCTTTGGAGCACTTCGTACCCGGCGTCGGCGAGTATGCGCGAGGTCACGCGCAGGACGCGCTCGTCGTCGTCCACGATCAGCAACCGCGCCGGCGGATTGTGGCGTTGCGCTTCGATCATCCTTCCGGGATCCGCGACGTTGTCTCGGAGGCTTCGGTCAACGCGGCCAGGTCCGGGACGTGCTCGATCAACCAGCCGAGGAACGCATCGGCGGCCGCGAAGGTTTCCGCCGAAAGCCGGGCGCGAGCGATGTCCTCCAGCAGCGGGAGGTACACCGACCAGTACCGCACGTGGAACCCGTGCGACCGGTACGTCCGGAAGACCCACAGCGCCGTGTCGACCAGCACCTGCGGGTTGTGGTGACGCATCAGGGCGCCGAGGAACCGGGTCATGTTGCGGGAGTTGTCTTCCATCATCGCCCGGTTCCCGGCGCCGATGAATTCTTCGAGGTTGCTGCGCCGGTTCAGTCGACGGTTCAGCTCCGACGCCAGCATCGGCGCCTTGGCGGCGAATTCCTCGGCCGCGGTGACGG